>NZ_JBSFWR010000024.1:0-94124 GCF_053594915.1 Kitasatospora sp. NPDC002543
CCGGAGAGGTCGGTGCGCAGGACGAGGGTGTTGACGAAGAAGCCGACCAGGTCGTCGAGGGCTTCGTCGGTGCGTCCGGCGATGGCGGTGCCGAGCGGGATGTCGGTGCCGGCGCCGAGCCGGGACAGCAGAGCGGCGACCGCGGCGTGCAGCACCATGAACAGGGTGGTGCCGCTCTCCCGGGCCAGCGCGGCCAGCCCGGCGTTCAGCTCCGGGTCGACCACCGCCGTCACCACCTCGCCGCGGTGCGAGGCGACGGCGGGCCGCGGCCGGTCCAGCGGGAGGGCCAGCTCCTCGGGGAGGCCGCGCAGCAGCTCCGACCAGTGGGCGAGCTGTCGGGCGGCCGGGCTGTCGGCACCGTCGAGGCCGTCGGCACCCTCGGAGCCGTTGGCGCCCTTGGGGTCGGCCGGGTGGTGTTCGTCGCCGAGCAGGTCGCGCTGCCAGAGGGTGTAGTCGGCGTACTGGACGGGCAGTGGTGCCCAGGTGGGGGCGGTGCCCTGGGCGCGGGCGGCGTAGGCGGTGGAGAGGTCGCGGGCGAGCGGGGCCATGGACCAGCCGTCGCCGGCGATGTGGTGCAGCACCAGGACGAGGACGTGGTCGTCCTCCGTGAGCTCCAGCAGCTCGGCGCGGAACGGGATGTCGGTGGCGAGGTCGAAGGCGTGGGCGGCCGCGCGGGCGACCCGCTCCGCCAGTTCCTCCGCCGATACGACGGCCGTGAGCAGCGGGATCGAGGCGTCCGGCACGATCTCCTGGTACGGCTCGCCGTTCACCGCCGGGTACCGCGTCCGCAGGGCCTCGTGACGGTGAGTCACGTCGTCCAGGGCTGCCTGGAGGGCCTGTCGGTCGATCGGCCCGCGCAGTCGCAGGGCCAGCGGGATGTTGTACGTCGCCCCGCCCTGCTCCCACTCCCGCAGGAACCAGAGGCGCTGCTGGGCGTACGACAACGGCAGCGGCTCGGGCCGGACGGCCGTCGCGGTGAGCGCCGGGCGTCGCTCGCCGCCGTCCCGCAGCACTGCGGCGACGCCGGCCACGGTCGGGTCGCGGAAGAGGACCGCGAACGGGACCTCGGCGCCCAGGGCGGCCCGGATCCGGCTGACCAGCTTCATGCCGAGCAGTGAACTGCCGCCCAGGTCGAAGAAGTTCTGGTCGATGCCGACCTGCTCCCGGCCGAGCAGCTGTGCGAACAGTGCGCACAGCACCTCCTCCTCCGCCGTGCGCGGGCCGCGCAGACCGTCGGTCGGCTCGGCGACCGGGGCGGGCAGGGCGGCGCGGTCGACCTTGCCGTTGGAGTTGAGCGGCAGCTCGTCGAGGACCACGAAGGCGGACGGGACCATGTACTCGGGCAGCAGCGCGGCGGCGTGCGCGCGCAGTGCGGCGGTGTCGAGCTCGGAGCCGTCGCCGGGGACGACGTAGCCGACCAGCCGCTTGTCGCCGGGCCGGTCCTCCCGGACGACCACGGTGTGCAGGCCGACGCCGGGGAACGCGGCCAGTGCGGCGGAGATCTCGCCGAGCTCGATCCGGAAGCCGCGGATCTTCACCTGGTGGTCGGCCCGGCCGACGAAGTCCAGAGTCCCGTCGGGCAGTCGGCGCACCAGGTCACCGGTGCGGTAGAGCCGGGCACCGGGCTCGAAGGGGCTGGCCACGAAGCGCTCGGCGGTCAGGCCGGGCCGCTGGACGTAGCCGCGGGCGAGGCCCTCACCGCCCAGGTACAGCTCGCCGGTGACGGCGACCGGGACGGGGCGCAGCGCGTCGTCCAGGACGTGGGCGTGCACGTTGTCCATCGGCCGGCCGATCGGCACCGTGGCGCCGACCCGGTGCGGGGCGCGCAGCGGGAGGGCGGTGGCGAAGGTGGTGGTCTCGGTCGGGCCGTAGACGTGGACGAACTCGGTGTCCGGGCACAGGTCGAGGACCCGCTGGATGGCCTCGGGCGAGCAGGCCTCGCCGCCGCTCCACACCTGGCGCAGGGTGCGGAAGACGGTCGGGTCCTCCTCGGCGATCAGGTTGAACAGCGCGGTGGTGAGGAAGGTGCTGCTGATGTCGTGCTCCTCGGCCAGCCGGCGCAGCAGCGGGGCGTCCAGCTGCCCGGCCGGGGCGAGCACGGCCTGGCGGCCGGAGAGCAGCGGCACCCAGATCTCGTAGGTCGCGGCGTCGAAGGCGTGTGAGGAGTGCACCAGCACGCGGTCCTGGGCCGTGCCGTCCCAGGAGCGGTCGGCGGTGAGCGCGAGGATGTCGCGGTGGCTGACGGCCACGCCCTTGGGGGCGCCGGTGGAGCCGGAGGTGAACATCACGTAGGCGAGCCGGTCCCCCTGGACGGACGGCGTCCGGGGCGCGCTGTCGGGGCAGTCCGCGAGCTCCGGGTCGGCGTCGACGGTGAGGGTGCGGACCAGGCCGGCGAAGGCCTCGCCCGGGGTGGTGGCGAGGTCGGTGAGCAGCACGGGGGCGCCGGTCTGCTCGATGACCGAGCGCATCCGGGCCTCGGGGTAGGTGGCGTGCAGCGGGACGTACGCGCCGCCGGCCTTGAGCACGGCCAGCAGGGCGACGATCAGCTCGGCGGAGCGTTCCATCAGCACCGCGACGGCGGTCTCGGGGCCGACGCCGAGGCCGGTCAGGCGGTGGGCCAACCGGTTGGCGCGGCGGTCGAGTTCGGCGTAGGAGAGCGGGCCGTCCGCGGTGCGCAGTGCCACCGCGTCGGGTGCGCGGTGCACCTGGGCGGCGAAGGCCGCGACGACGTTCTCCGGGTAGCCGTCGGTCGGGGCGGCGGTGTCGTTCCACCCGGTCAGGGCGGCGTGCCGGGAGCGCTCGTCCAGGAGGTCCAGCTCCTCGGCGGTGCGGTGGTCGCCGCCGGGGCGTCCGGCGGACTCCAGCAGGGCCAGCAACGAGCCGTGCAGCACGGCGAGTTCGGCGGCCCCGACGCGGCCGGGGCCGGACCGCAGGGTGAGCAGGCCGGTGGCCGGGTCCAGGGCGATCACCAGGCCCTCGTGGCCGCCGTGGCCGGCTGGCGCGCCGAGCAGCACCAGCGGGCCGGCCGCCCCGTAGCCGTCGCGGCGGGCGGCCGGCAGTGCGGCGGCCAACTCCTCGGCGGGGACGCCGCGGTGGGCGACGGCCTCGGCCGTGGCGGCCGCCGCCCGGCGGGCCAGCTCCGGCAGGGTGGCGCCCGGGGCCGGGTCGAGCCGGACGGGCAGCGCGCGGTGGCCGGGCGCCGGGACGGCGACGAGCGGGTCGGCTCCGGGGCGGATCCGGCCCAGGAAGGCGGCGGTGAGCGCGACCAGCACGGCCTCCGGGCCGGTGCCGGCCAGCTCGGCCAGCTCGTGCAGGCCGGCCACCGCGGTGTCCGTCAACTGCCCGGACACCGGGGCGGGTTCGCCGTCCTCCGGGGTGACGGGCAGCAGCGGCCCGGTCTGTCCGGTGAGTCCGGCGAGCCGCTCCTGCCACCACTGCTGCTCGTCACGATCGGCCGACATCTCGCTCACTCCGCCTTCTCTGCTGCTGTCTCTCGGTACGGTGATGTGTTCGCCCGGCCCCGGGCGTTTTCCCGGACCGGTGTTCCGGGGCCGGTGTTCCCGTTCGGTGTTCCGCGTTCGGTGTTCGGTGTTCCGTGGACGAATCGTTGGACCGAAACACCGGGCCGAAACACCGGCTCGAACCTCGGCCCGGGAATTCCGGGATCAGGCCGAGTGGACGCCGGGGACCTTCGGGTAGGCACTGGCCTGCCAGACGTATTCGACGCCGGTGATGTACCGGGTCAGCCGCTCGAATCCGATGCCGAAGCCGGCGCTGCCCGGAATTCCCTCCCGGACCATGTCCAGGTACCAGCCGTACTTCGCCGGGTTCTCGCCGGTCTCCCGCATGCGGGTCACGATGCGGGCGTACTCGAACTCGCGCTCGCTGCCGCTGGCCAGCTCGCCGTAGCCCTCGGGGGCGAGCAGGTCGAAGTTGCGCAGCAGGCCGGGCTGTTCGCGGTTCTCGCGGTCGTAGAAGCCGCGGGAGCCCTTGGGGTAGTCGACGACGAAAAACGGGCGGGAGGCCTCGCGGGAGATCTCGGCCTCGGCGGCCCAGTCGATCTCGGCGTGCGGGTCGCCGCCGGTCCGGTCGATCGCCGCGGTGTGGGTGATCACGTCGAAGGGGTTCTCCAGCAGGTCGGCGAAGGCCGCCGGGTCGCGGTCGAGCTTCTTCAGCTCGTCCGGCATGGTGGTGACGATCTCGCGGACCGCGGCCACCACGATGTCCCGGGCGACGCCCATGATCTGCTCGCGGGTGTAGCCCGCCACCTCGACGTCGATCTGGTGGAACTCCGCGAGGTGCCGGCTGGTGTTGGCCGTCTCCGGCGGCTCCAGGCGGACGTTGGGGGCGATGCAGAAGATCTTGTCGAACGCGTTCAGCGCGGCCTGCTTGTAGAGGATGGCGCTGGTCATCAGCTTGTAGGGGCGGCCGTAGTAGTCGATGTCCACCTGCTTGGCGCCCCGGCAGCCCGGGTCGGTCACCGGGCCGATCACGGGGGCGTGCAGCTCGGTGAATCCGTTCTCGTCGAGATGACGGCGGATCGCCATCAGCATGCGGTGCTGAATTCGCAGGACGGTGCGGGTGGTATCGGAGGAGAGGTGTTCGCGGGGGGTCCCGGGAAGCGGGCGCTCCACCGTCGCGATCGGTGATTCCTGCTGCTCGTGCTCGGACATGCCGGGGCCCTCGCTTCTTTGTGGGCGTCTTCGTGGAATTCCTGCAGGGGTGAATCTAGGCGGTGGAATTCCGGCCGGGCGGCAGTTCCGGGCGGCAGCTTCCCGTCACCCTTCAGCGGCAGATTTCCGGCCGGTGGGGGAGGGTTCACCCCTGGTCGAGCCGGCGCTCCAGGAACGCGACACCGCGGTCGACGGTGACCAGTCGCCAGTTCTGCTTGGCCATGTCGTTGAGCGCCTCGGCCCAGTCGCCGTCGCCGGAGTCGACGGACAGCGATTCGAGCAGCATCGTGGCGTACTCGAACTCGATCTCCCTGGGCGAGAGCCGGAGCTCCACGTAGTCGGACCGGTCGATGTCGGGGCACGGAATCGCGGCGCGCTCGAAGGCGTCGCGCCGGTCGGCCTCGAGCCGCAGGGCGTCGGCGAGCATCCGGACGGTGTCGCGGCGGGGCCGTTCGGCCCGGCCGCGCTCCAGATCGCGGATGGCGCGGACGCTCATCGCGGAGAAGTCGGCGAGCTGTTGCTGGGTCATGCCCTCCTCGGCGCGGAAGAGCTGGAGAAGGGATCCGAAGCGATTCACCTTGTGAGACGTCTGCACTGCTTCTCCACTGGGGTGGCTGGTACGAGGTGAGGGTGGTGTCGGGTGGTCGGCCCGTGCGGCCCGTGCGGGCATGGGGGCGGGGCGGCGCGGGCCGCGGCGGCGTTCGGTCGACGGGCGCGTGCGGGCAGGCGAGTGCTGCCCTCCGGGGCCGGGGTGTGCTCGGCGGCCCGTCCCGGCTGTCCCGAGGCAGGGGTCAGGCCGGGGCGCCGTCGGTCGTCGGTGGGGGCCCTCGACCCTGGCCGGTTGCGGCCTCGGCGGTCCGAGCGGTCCGGGCGGCTCGGCGTGACGAGCAGCGCGACGGCGCGGGCACGCGGGCACGCGGACGGAGGGCCGGGGTGAGCGGCGTGAACGAGGCGGATGAGGTGATCGAGGTGGATCGAGGTGAACGGACCGGACGGGGACGTCACCGACCGGTGCGCGGCGTGACGGCCCTCCGGTCCGGCGGGCGCGCGGTGCGACGGCGGTCCGGCGCGACGGAGCCGCGCCCCGGGCGGGAGCGATCGCTGTGACTGCTGTGACTGGTGTGACTCATGGGGCCTGTGGGGTGGCTGGGATCACCGTCGCTCGTCGGGGCACGGCGTTCGCGTCGGCGGATGGCCGGTTCACGCCTTCAGTCGCCGACGGTGATGTGGTACGGGACATTCCGGTTCCGGGTGGTGCCGGGACGCTCCGGATTCTGGCCGGAAAGGGCCGGTGGCGGCCGGAAGGGGTCGGCGGGGCCCTTTCCGGCCAGGGGCGCCCGGGCGGCAGGGCCCGGGCGGGGGCCCGCGGTCAGTCCCAGCCGGTGGTCTTGGTGGCGGTGCTGCTGGGGGTGGGTGTGGCGACGGCCGGCGCCGGGGCCTGCCGCTGGGGGGTCGTCGTGTCCGTCTCGGTGGACGAGGCCGAGGTCCGGGCGCCGGTGTGGGAGCCGGTGGCCGCGGACGTGGTGGCGGCGAGGCAGAGGATCGGGGCGGCGACGAGGGTGATCACGGCGGCGGACTTGACGGACGACAGACGGCTGAACACGACGGGCGTCTCCTCGTTTCGTTGGGGGTGCGTGTCGGTGGATCGGGGGCACGTGCGGTGGTGCTCGCGGCGGCCGGGCCCGGTCGGGACCGGGTGGTTCCGGCCCAGCCCGGCCCGGGTTCCGCGGTTCGCGGAGGTCGCTCCCCGGCCGGTGACATCAGGTTCCCGTGCCGGGGCGTTCCACGCTAGCTCTGATCGCTGTCCTGAAGCGGCAGTCGCATAGTCCGTCCATCACGACCGGGGAGTTCGAGCAGGCGGTCGTAGTACTCGGTCACCAGGGCGCCCGAGCAGGTGAGCAGGACGGACCCCCGCAGGATCGCCTCGCGTTCCAGGGCGCGTTCGGTGACGGTGCGCGCGACGCGTTCGGCGGTGATCAATGACCGTGTCGCGACGTAGAAGCTGATGGTCACCTCTCCTGGGTCCAGGAGGTGGACACAGAGGTGTTCGACTTCCGTCTGGGGTGTGGCGTGGCGGAGGAAGGCCTCCGTCAACGGCTCGGGCTCGGCGGGCGCTGTGGCGAGTCGGACTCGCGCCTGGACAAGATGCACCATTCGAGCTTGGGCACGGGGCCCCGGCGGGGGCAAGGCGGGTCGGCGTCCGCTGTATGCAGGGTCATAAACCGGCCAGTGTGGACGGCGGTCGCGTCGATACGCCCCGGTTCAAGAAGGATGGCACCAATCGACTTTATGTTCGGCGTGTTTTGATGCGACCCTCGTGGCAATTGCGTGACTCAAGGGGGGGTGAGTTTCGTGCTGGACGCGCTGGGCCTGGACGGCACCTGCACGAATGTCTATCGGGCACTGCTCGCGAATCCGGATGCCGGGGTGGGGGAGCTCTGCGCCATCCTCGGAATGGCCGAGAGTGACCTGAGGGCGGCTCTCGACAAGCTCGGCACGCTGGCGTTGATCCGCCCGTGTCAGGACGAGCGGCGGGTCTACCGCGCGGTCGACCCGGAGCTGGGTCTCCAGGCGCTGATCGTCCAGCAACAGGAGCGGCTGGCGGCCGAGCAGCAGCGGGTCGAGCAACTCCGGCTGGCCGCCGTGCAGTTGGCGGCCGACCTGGCGGTGCACCGGCCGCGGCACAGCGTGCCGGACATCGAGCGGCTGAACGGCATCGCCGAGATCCGGGACCGGATCCGGGTGCTGGTGCGAGAGGTGCGGAGCGAGGTGATGACGCTCGCTCCCGGTGGCGCCCAGAGCGCGGCCAGCATGGAAGCGGCCAAGCCGCAGGACGAGGAGCTGCTGGGCCGCGGGGTCCGGATGCGGACCCTCTACCTCGACAGCGTGCGCAACAGCCCCGCCACGGTGGCGTACGCGAAGTGGCTGTCGGCGCTGGGCGGTGAGGTCCGTACGGCGCCCTCGCTGCCGATCCGACTGATGATCATGGACCGGAGCGTGGCGATCGTGCCCACCGACGGGGAGAACAGCGCTGCCGGCGCGCTGGTGGTGACCGGCAACGGCACGCTCACCGCGCTCTGCGCGCTGTTCGACTCGGTCTGGGACCAGGGCGTCCCGCTCGGCTCGGCCGCCCGCGACCGCGACGGGCGCGGCCTGACCGCCCAGGAGTCCGAGGCGCTGAGGATGCTGGGCCAGGGCCTGACCGACGAGGCGGTGGCCAAGCGGCTGGGTGTCTCGCCGCGCACCGCCCGTCGGATCGCCGCCGACCTGATGGAGCTGCTCGGTGCCCGCAGCCGCTTCCAGGCCGGCACCCGGGCGGTGACGCGGGGGTGGCTGACGGGCGAGGAGTGAGCCGGCGCGGGGACGGCTGACCGGCGGGGAACACGTCGGCGCGGGGCACGTCGGCAGGAGTGCTTCGGCAGAGGCGCTTCGGCAACGGGGAGCCCCGGCGGAGCCGGCACCGGCAGGGCCCAACTGCCGCCGCCAACTGCCGTCCCCCGGCACCGGACCTTCCTAGAGTGGCGGCCGGCCGAGGACAGGGCGCTACTCCTGTTGCCTGCGCCCGAAGTCCGGTCGTTCGACCCCACTCGACCCGCTCGACTCAGGAGAGGCTCCATGAAGCACACCCGAATCACCGCCACCGGCGCGGCCGCGCTGATCGCCGCCGGTCTCGCCGTCGCCGGCGCCGCCCCGGCGAGCGCCGCCCCCGTCAAGGCCGAGCGCATCACCTCGGCGCAGCAGCTGCACGAGAGCCTGCGGCAGGCGGTCGCGCTCGAGCAGACCCGGATCGGCGAGCCGAGCGCCGGCCCGGTGGCCGGCGGTGCCCCCGTGCTGAGCCAGAACAGCGTCGGGCGGGTCGCCCAGGCGAGCATCGGCGCCGGTTCCGAGATCCCCACCCCCTGCTGACCCGGAGGTGAGCACCGTGGGAACCGACGAGTCCACCCGGTCCTGGTGTCCGAGCGGCGACGCGCACGCCCCGGAGGCGGTCGTCCTCGGGGTGCGCTCCGGCGCGGACGGCCAGGTGACCTACCTGGCCGACCCGGTGCCGGCGGCCGACGTGCTGGGAGCCGTCCCGGAGGGGATCTCCCCGACCCGGGTGCTGCGGTTCGCGTCGCACTGCGTCTCGAACTGCATCAACCGCGAGGGCGACAGCTGCACCCTGGTCGACCGGGTGCTGACCGTGCCGTCCACGGCCGAGGCCCGTGCGGTTCCCCGGTGCCACCTGCGGGCCCAGTGCCAGTGGTGGCGCCAGCGTGGCGTGGACGCCTGCCACCGCTGCCCGGCGGTCTCCACCTCCCACTACCAGGACGACGAACTGTCCGAGCTGGTGGCCGATCCGGCCACCACGCCCGAGCAACTGGCGGCCTGGATCGCGGAGACCGGCTGACCGCCCGAGACCGCCCTGCCACCCGGGGCCCGGCCCACCACGGACCGGGCCCCGGGCCTTCGCGTGCCCGCGGTCAGGCGAATCACGGGCGCGGCCTGACGATCGCGGTGCCCGCGGGACCAAGTCCCCTCCACGTATGCCGCGTAGCCGGCGTAGTGTTCACCGTGTGCAGCGCGGTCGAGGAGGAACTGAGGTGGCTGCTCGAAAAGTAGGCCGTCCCGTCCGAGCATTCCTGCGCCAGCGGGGCTACCGGGAGGCTCGTTCCCGAGTTGCGTCCGGCGCTGAGGAGGGGGCGGCGCTCCTGGGGTGTTTGGCGCAGGTGCACCTGGACTTCCACCTCCCGCCTTCGCTGCACACCGACCCGTGTGAGGCGGTCGGTCTCGACCTGGATCAGTCGTGGCGGCCGTGCTCTACTTCGATCTGTCCTACCTGCTGTCCGGTTACCAGTTCCCGCAGTTTGGCGCGCGTTTCCGGGTCCGTCGAGTACACGACTGTGCCGATCATTCCGCGGGTGAGCAGCACCTTGTAGGTGTTGCGGATCAGGCGGTCGATGTCGGCATCGCTGGTGGACTTGCGGAACACGGGGTCCTTGGACGCCATCCGGTCGGTGACCCACCGGTCGGTCCGCCAGACGAGGTCCGGCCCGAGGATGACACCGCTCCAGTCGTACTCGAAGCCCTGAGCGGTGTACACGCAGCCGACCTGGCCGAAGCCGGCCGGGTCGGTGGCCCACAGTGCGGCCGGCGGGGCGCCGGCGATCGAGCGGTCACCGTACACGTTCCAGGGGCGGGCCCAGTCGCCGATGTGCACGTCGAGGGGGAGCGGGTCCCCGGCGGCGACCTTCGTGGTCCACTTCCAGCAGTACCCGGCCGACATTCGGGCGCCATAGCCCTCCGCGCGACGGGCGTCGAGGAAGGCCTCCAGCTCCTGGGGGCTGTCCACGACTTCCAGGGCGACTTTGCCGTCGGGCTCCCAACCGGCGGGGCCACCGGCCTCGAGGTTCAGCAGTCGCACCACCCAGTTCAGGTAGGCGTCACTGCCGCCGCAGCGGAACTGGCTGTCCAGCTCCACCACCTGGCACTTCAGGCCTTTCACCGCGGCGGCGGCCCGGATCTGGGCCACAGTGCCCATCTCGCCCGGCCGGACGACTTGGTGCTCGTCCAGCAGGAACACGGGCACCCGGGCGGCGTCGATCAGCTCCTCGATCTGGGCCTTCCCCGTGCGCTGGGCAGCCCGTGTGTAGCGGTTGGCCGAGGTTTCCCGGATCCGGTGCGCCTCGTCGCAGATCAGCACGTCCAGACCATTGCGCTCGGCGGTCATGAAGCTGTTGAAGTACTTGAACAAGTCCTGCACGTCACGCTTCCGTGCCCCGGCGATCCGACGCATGGTGGTGGTGAACGAACTCGATCCGGTCGCGTGCAGAGCGGTGACCCCGCGCCGGTACAGATCACCCAGGAGGGACAGGGCGATGACGCTCTTCCCGGTACCCGGGCCGCCCGTGACGACGACGACCTCCTTGTGATCGGACTGCTGCGCCTGGCGGACCGCGCGCAGCACCAGCTCGTAGGCGACCCGTTGCTCGTCGAGAAGGACGAACTGCTCCCGCTCGCGGACCTCGTCGGCGGCGACCGCCATCAGCTGCTTGGACGGGGCCACCTTGCCCGCGAGCAACTCGTCCGCTGCCTCGGCGCCGGAGACCGGCTTCAGCTTCGATCGGAGGTACCGGACGAACTCCCCGCGGCGCTCGGCGGTGAAGAGCCGGCCGCGCTCGTCCTGCGGTACCTCGTAGAGGCCCTGGACGCCGAACTCCGTCGCGTTGTGGAGGAAGGCCACGCCGGAGAGCCGCTCGGGGTGGGCGGCGAGCGCCCCGTTGAAGGAGATGAGGTAGTCGCAGTAGCTGCGGACCTGCTCGATCGGGTTCAGCACCGGGCGGGTGTATGCGTCGACCCGGCAGAGCAGGGGCTCGCCGTCCTCCGGGAGCGCGCTGCTCCACTGCTTGAGCTCGACCACCACGTACGACGGTTCGCCCGTGCTCGGGTGGACGCCGGCGAGTACGACGTCGGCGCGCTTGCTGTTGAGGGGCAGCGAGTACTCGAGGAGGACCTCGACCATGCCGAGTCCGGCGTCCAGGAGCGCGTTGGTCAGGACGGGGATGCTGCGTTCCCAGGAGCGCACCTCGGACGGGCTGGGCTGGTGGCCGTGCTTGTGGATGAACTGGTCGATGAGGCGCACGAACAGTGATCCGGCCAGGCTCTCGGCGGCGACCGCGGACGCGGAGTCGCGGAACAGCAAGACATGCTCCCAGGCAGCACGAAGTGACTCGTGCGGGTGGGGGCATGTCCCGGAAGGGAAGCCCGGCGGGCCGCGCTGATGACTGGGCCAACCTATAACGGAGTGCCTGAGCGGGGGTCCGAGTACTTGTGCATCCAGTGTCGCGTGACGGATCCCGGTGTCTTGTCCGTCCAGTGACTGGATCTACTCCCGCGGGGTGAGGCCGCCACGTAGGCGGGCAGCGGGAAGACGACGGACCAGTCGGAGTTAGCGGGCGATGAATTCCCGTGACCGCTTGGTCAGGTGGAGACGGACGTTGTCGCGGACCAGCACGATCGGGCTGGCGAGCGCTGGAACCGGGTGCAAACGAGCAGGTCACGGGGGATCCGGGCGGGCCCTGGGCGCCCAGGCGGCCCCTTCTGCCGGACTCCGGTCTCTTCGAGCCGGCGGCGCCACCGCTGGATGACAAGCAGACCGCCTGCCCGGGAGGTCTTGCACGGCTGGATCTTCGCCCGGGTCGATCTCTTGACTGGAGTGCCGTGGATGTTCATTGTGTACTGACGGCCGCTTCTGCAACTAGGATCTGCAGTACTGTTTGCGGCCCGACAGGCTTCCCGCCAGGACATGCCCCCACCCGCACGAATCACACGTCTGGTCTGGGGGAGTCCCTTCGTGCCCATGCTCCTGCTGAAGTTGTCGGCGCAGGATCTGCTCACTCTGAACTCGCGTCGCCGGATGGTGCCGCATCTCGCCGAACGGTGGCGAAAGTTCCGGGAGCACGAGGCTTCGGAGACGGAGCGGCTCGCGTGGGCAGAGAGTCTGATCTGTCTGGCGAACGATTTGGTCGCCGCTGATCGCGGCAATGTGCAGATGGTCGTCGAGTGCGCCGCGACTGCCGACGAGGACATCAAGGGGAGCAGCCCCAGGCTCGTGGACGTCGTCCTGGTGGGCCGCCATCCACGAGAGGGTCGGCCGTCCGTCCAGTTGGTGGAGCTGAAACGCTGGTCGACGGTGACCAGGGTCGAGCGGGCCTTTGCGGATCGGGTCTACGTGGCAGGCATGGCGAAGCCCAAGAAGCACCCTGCGCTGCAACTGCGCGAGTACTACTTCGCGTTCACCGGCAGTCGGGGCCCCTTCGGCACGGCCGACATCGAGTGCGGTGGCTTCGCCTACCTGCACAACGCCACCGAGGTCTCGGTCCGTCCGCTGCTCGACGTTGACGCACCGACGGGTGCCTATGCGCAGGTGTACACCGGTGATCGTCGTCGCCAGTTTCTGACCGACTTGCGGGAACACTTTGCCGCCGACGGCGGCGGCGCCGAGGCCGAGCTGCTACTGCGGGGCCTCGGTGTGCGCAACGCACCGCTGCTCGACGCGATGATGTGCTCCCGGGGCACGGACACGGTCTTCACCTTGCGCGGGCGGCAGAAGTACGTGGCTGATCAGATCCTGGAGAGAGCTGCCAAGGTACTTCCCTCCTCGAAGCAGCCCGCGCTGGTTCCGGACGAGCGACGAGTGGTCTTCCTGGTGACCGGCGGCGCAGGCACCGGTAAGAGCGCTATCGGCCTGCAGATCAAGGCGGCGCTGGAGGCCGATAGCCGGAACGTCAACTACGCCAGCGGCAGCAGGGCCTTCAACGCGGCGATGAAGGAGCACGTCGGTGTCGGTGACCGGGAGTTCAAGGAGACCTTCACCTACTTCTTCGATTACGTCACGACGCCCGACCCGCCGCTCGATGTTCTGATCTGCGATGAGGCACACCGACTCCGTGACCGCTCCGAGAACCGGTTCTGGCCGCCGGAGAAGCAGGGATCTCGGCCGCAGGTGGACGAACTCCTCGATGCGTCCCGGCTGACGGTCTTCTTCCTCGACGAAGGCCAGGTCGTTCGTCCGAAGGAGGTCGGTACGGTCGACCTGATCCAGCAGGCGGCTGATCGGCGCGGAGCCGAGGTGGTGCGGTATGACCTCCGCGAGCAGTTCCGATGCGGTGGCAGTGACGCGTACGTCCGCTGGGTGCACGCGCTGCTCGGTCTGTCGGATGACGAACCTGAGCACTGGACGCCGGACGGCTTGATGCATGTCGAGGTGGTGGACACACCGGACGCGCTCAAGGACATCATCCTCGGCGAGGAGAGCGCCGGGGCATCCGCGCGTATGGTTGCCGGCTACTGCTGGCCTTGGACCGAGCCTCTGGGTCGGGAAAAACGGCTGGAGCGGGATGTCAGGATCGGTGACTGGCATGAGCCGTGGAACGCGAAGAGCGACAGCTTCTGCGCGGACGGCGCCCCGCCCGGTGTCAGGTGGGCGATGCACGAGAACGGCATCGGCCAGATCGGCTGCGTGTACACCGCACAGGGCCTCGAGTGGGACTGGTGCGGAGTGATCATGGGCGATGACATGGTGCGCCGGGATGGCCGGTGGGTGTTCCGCCGAGGCAAGGAGACGGAAAAGTCGGCGCAAGGCGTGAGACGGGTGAGAGTCCCGGGATCGCTTGATCCGAAGGTCAGTGCGAGCAGCGTCGGTGACGAGGAGTTCGCCCGCCTGATTCGGCACGCCTACCACGTGCTGATGACTCGGGCGAGCCGGGCGACGCTGCTCTATTCCACGGACGAGGAAACCCGGGCCTACCTCAAGGGCCTTGTCGGGGAGACCGAGATCCACGGATTGCGGCCGACTCGGGAGAGCTTGCCATGGCATTACGCGCGTCCGAAGCGGGGACGGAAGAAGCCCAAGAACGACCTTCGGCTGTTCTGACAAAAGGTGTGGAAAGGTGGAAGTGGCGGGCTCGCCGGGCCCGCCACTGACCTGCGTCAGAAGAGCAGGTGCGCCATCGAGGTCAGCGCCGCCACCAGTATGTTGGAGGCGACTCCGACGACGATGTCGGTGAGGATCTTGCGGATCCATCCACGACGCGCAGGCTTGTACTCGATCGAGGTCATGCGGCCATCCCCAGGTAGTGATATCGGAAATGGCAGGGGGCACCCTACCGGGTAACCACGCTCACGTCAGATGTTGACCACCTGACGGGCACAACCATTCGTCAATCTCCGCCTGTTGAGGGCGCACGGAACCTAGGCCTCGTACCCTCCGGGAAGGTGCGCAGCGCAGTGATTCTACCGCCTGGGCAGATCGGTGGCGGGGGTCGGGGAGCGGAGCTTCTCCCGGGTCGCGCGAAGCCATGGCTTGATCCGGCTCTGGGGACGCCATCGGCCCCAGAGCCCGTCCCACTCGAAGGCACCGTCACAGCACGCTTCCAGTAGATCGAACGCCCCCGATTCGTGCTGTGGCCGACCTCGGGGGCTGACGGTCCGCTGGTCGGCACGGTGGGTCAAGGCGCGTAGGGGGATCGCTCGCGCCCGAGTTGCGTGCGGCGCTGAGGAAGGAGCCGGCGCTCCTGGGGCGTCTGGTGCGGGTGCTTGTGGACTTCCACTTCCCGTCGTCGCTGCAGACCGACCTGTGCGAGGCGGTTGGTCTCGACCTGGATCCGGTCGAGACCGAGGGGGTGGCGGGGAGCCCGGGTCGGCCGGCCGGTTGGTCGTCGGTCCGCAGGCGGGGGTTCCGTCGGTCGCGGGACGGCACCGGCGGTGGCATGCCGAGCAGGTCTTCCGGGGTGAGCCCCGGGAACCCCTGACCGCGGCGCGTGCCGGCTGACGGAGGCTGCCCGGGCGCCGCATGCGGAAGTGCCTTCCGGGCCGGGACGGTGTGGCTCGTCCGTACCGGCGGGAAGGCACTTTCCGCGTGGGTGCTACCCGGTCGCGTTCTACGGGTGGTGGCTCGGTCGGGCCCAGGTGTGGTCCGTGCCGTGGTCCTCCTGCGGCGCGTACGGCTGGGGGTAGGGGTAGGGGGAGGGGTAGCCGTCCTGGTGGGGCGGCGTGGGCCACTGGGGCGCGGGCGGTGTGTCCGTGTGCTGCTGGGGGGTGGGCCGGGGGGTGGTGCGTCCGGGGCGCAGGGGCCACCACAGGCTGCGGCCGAGGACCGCGGCCAGGGCGGGCACCAGCACGATGGACAGCAGGAACGCGGAGAGCAGGATGCCGAGTGCGGTGGCGAAGCCGATCTGCTGGGTGGAGGGTTGCGGGGTGACCGCGAGGCTGGCGAAGGAGCCGGCCAGGACGAGGCCCGCCGTCGCGATGGCCGGGGCGGTGTGCCGCAGGGCGCGAGCGACCGCTGCCCGGGGCGGTCCGGGGTGTTCCATCTCCTCCCGGATCCGGTCGCTGATCAGGATGTTGTAGTCGGTGCCGAGCGCGACCACGAACAGGAACAGGACCAGGGGCAGCATGAAGTTGACGCCCGGCTTGTCCATCGCGTGCTGGAACGTCAGGGCGGCCGCGCCGAGGGTGGCCGCGAAGCCGAGGCCGACGGAGAGCATCAGGACGACCGGCGCCAGCAGGCTGCGCAGCAGCAGGAGGAGGATCACCGCGATCAGTGCCGCCGCGACCGGGAAGACCAGCCGGAGGTCGCGCCCGGCGGCGGTGGAGACGTCGGCGAAGATGGCCGGGGTGCCGCCGACGTGCGCGTTCAGTTCGGCGGGCGTGTTCTGGGCGACGGCGGCGCGGATCGGGCCGGAGACCAGGTCGCGGGCCTTCTGGGACTGCGAGTCCTCGGTGAGGAAGAGGTCGATCCGCGCGGCCTGTCGGCTGTCGTTCAGGACCGGCGCGGCCACCTGGCCGACGCCGGCGACCCGGGTGAGGTGCTGGGTCAGGCCGTCGAGTGCGCCCGGGGAGAGGGGGGCGGCGTTCTTGGTCTCGACGTAGACGCTGGTCGGGTCCGCCACACCGGCGGGCAGCGCGCGGGCGATTTCGAGGGCGGTGGTCTGGGACGCGGTGCGCGGGCCGCCGCCGCCGACGCCGTAGTCCATCTTGATCCCGGCCAGCCCGCCGGCCAGGGCGCCCAGGAGGGCGAGCGAGGCGACGACCATGGTCAGCGGCCGGCGGGTCACCAGGTCGGCGAACCGGGCCGCGGCGCCGGCGCGGGGTTCGGCGTCGAGGGAGCGGGAGGGCCAGAAGAGCTTGCGTCCGCAGGCGGCGAGCAGGGCGGGCATCAGGGTGAGGCTGGCCAGCAGCATGACCAGGACCGAGATCGCGACGGCCGGGCCGAGTATCCGGAACTGACCGAAGCCGGCGACGCCGAGGGTGGCGAAGGCGGCGACGATGGTCAGCGCGGCCGAGGTGATCGCGGTGCCGACCTTCTGGCTGACCTCGGCGGCGGTGGCGCGGTGGTGGCGGTCGGGCCGGGCCCGCAACTGCTCGCGGAAGCGGAACATCAGGAACAGGAAGTAGTCGACGCCGATGCCGAGGAGCACCACGCTGATGAGGCTCGGGACGGAGGCGTCGAGCTTGATGCCGGTGAGCAGCGCGGCGCCCACGACCGCGCCGGCGGCCACGCCGCCGATGAGGGTCACCGCGATCAGCGGCAGCAGGGCGGCCAGGACGCTGCGGAACACGAGGACGTGGAGCAGCACGATCAGCGCGAAGGAGCCGACGGAGGCGATGATCTTGAGGGTCTTCCCGTCGTCGGCGGCGTCGATCTGGTCGGGGAGCATGCCGGTGAATCCGGTGCGCAGGCCCTGGGCGGCGAACTCCGCCCTGGCGTTGTCCCGGAACGCCCGGAAGGTGTTCTCCAGGCCCGGGTCGGCGGGGTTGCCGGTGAGGTTGACGGAGAGCAGCTGGAAGGTTCCGTCGGGTGCCGCCATGGCCGGACCGACCTCGGGGACCTGCGAGTAGTCCCGCTGGAGGGGAGCCGCGTCCTTGGTCTTGGGCATGGTGACCTTGAGGCGGCTCAGCCGCTTCGCCCCGGCGTCGATCTGCTCGCGGTCCGCGGGGGTCAGGGCCCGGCCGTCGGTCCGCGCGACCAGGACGGTCACCGGGTTGGCGTCGGGCTTCGTCCCGAAGCGGTCGTGGGCGATCTGCATGGCGGCGGCCGAGTCGTAGCTCTTCGGCAGGAAGTCGGCCGTCTGCGTTGCGGTCACCCGGTAGATCAAGGTTTGGCTCAGGACGGTCAGGAGCATTCCCAGGACCGCCCATACGGCGATCACCTTCCACGGATTCCTGGTGGAGAATCCGGTCAGGGCGCGGATCACGATGTCCTCCGGCTTCGGTGCTTCAGCCGGGGAGTTCCGGCACGTCTCCAGACCATCACGGCGTACCGGGCGTTCTCGTCCGAGCGGGGGAGGAGAAGGCGGTCGGGACCGGGGCCCGGTACGCGGCCCCGACCAGGACCAGGGGCCTGGTCGGGGATCGGTCCGGGGTACGGGCCCGGGTCCGGGCGCCGCTGCGAGAATGGGCCGCGAAGGCTTTCCCCCGGGGGGCCTCGGACCGTCGCGGGACCGGCACCCGGCACCCGGCACCCGGGATCCGGCTCACCTCACGGCTCAGGGCTCAGCGCTCAGGGCTCAGTGCTCACGGCACACGGCTCAGCGCACACGGCTCAGGGCACAGGGAACGCCGCACAGGGAACGCGGCTCACGCAGGACGGACGACGGTCACGGTGAACGGGCGGAGGCCGGCGCCGACCGGCCACAGAAAGGACCAGCACCAGCATGTCGACGCACCACGAGCCCCCGCCGCCGGCGCCGAGAACCGACGGCCTGCCCTGGACGGCCGGTGACGCGCTGCTGGCCGTCGGCGCGGCCGTCCTGGACCTCCTCGGCTACACGGTCGG
Organism: Kitasatospora sp. NPDC002543; assembly: GCF_053594915.1. Lineage (NCBI taxonomy): Bacteria > Bacillati > Actinomycetota > Actinomycetes > Kitasatosporales > Streptomycetaceae > Kitasatospora > Kitasatospora sp. NPDC002543. Next base: position 17,989 of record NZ_JBSFWR010000024.1, read on the forward strand.
CGGTCCGGACGGAAGCCGGCCGGTCGCCCTGACCGCGCTGGTCCTGCTCGTACTGGCGGCCATGCCGCTGCTCACCAGGCGCCGCTACCCGCTGGCGTCACTGGCGGTCGTGCTGGTGCTCGGTCTGGCACTGAACCTGAGCGGGCCGGTGCCGCACCACTTCAACTGCACGCTGTGCGTCGCGCTGTTCGCGGTGGCCCGCTCCCGCGGCCTCGCGGTGGCGGCGCCGGCCGGCCTGGCGGCGGTCGCCGTGCCCCTGGTGGGCCCGGGGCACCCGCTGCCCCCTCCGGTGGGGGACGTGGCGGCCAACGTGCTCGCCGCGGCGCTGGTCATCCTCGCCGCCGAGGTGCTGAAGCGCTGGCAGCAGGAGGTGGAGGTCAGGCGCAGGCTGCTGGCCGACCGCGCGGTGGCGCAGGAACGGCGCCGCATCGCACGGGAGCTGCACGACATCGTGGCCCACCACATCACCACCATGCAGCTGATGGCCGGCGGTGCCCGGGCGAACCTCGGGCGTGACACCGAGGTGGTGCGCGACGCTCTGGTCACGCTGGAGGGCTCCGGGCGGATGGCGCTGCGCGAGATGCGCCAGCTGCTCGACGTGCTCCGGGCCGGCGACGCGCTGGAGGAGGCGGACGGTGTTCCGGCCGCGCCGCAGCCAGGTGTCGGGCACCTCGAAGGGCTCGTCGAGGAGTCCCGCAGGGCCGGTCTGCCCACGGAGTTCGCCGTCCGGGGGGAGGAGCGTCCGCTGCCGCCGAGCACCGGCCTGGCGGTGTTCCGGATCGTCCAGGAGTCCCTCACCAACACCCGCAAGCACGCCGGCCCGGCCCAGGCACGGGTCCTGCTGACGTACCACCCGGACCGGGTCACCGTCGAGGTGTCCGACAACGGCGCCGCCGTGCCGGCCGACGCCCTGGTGGGAGCCCTGGCGGGGGCGGGTGGTGCGGCCGCACCGGGGGCGGGCCGCTCCGGGTACGGTCTGATCGGCATGCGTGAACGCGTCGCGCTGCAGGGCGGCAGCTTGGTGGCCGGCGGGGTCGACGGAGGTGGCTTCCGGGTGGTGGCCAGCCTGCCGGTGGCGCCGGCCGGCGGAGAGGAACGACTCGGATGACGGGAACCCCGGAGCGGATCAGGGTGCTGATCGCGGACGACCAGCCGCTGGTGCGGCGGGGCCTGGCCCTGATCCTGGGGCCGGACCCGGCGTTCGAGGTGGTGGCCGAGGCGGACGACGGGCAGCGAGCGGTCGACCTCGCGCACCTGCACCGGCCGCACGTTGTGGTGATGGACATCCGGATGCCGGTTCTCGACGGCGTCCAGGCGACCGAGCGGATCGCGCGGGAGCTGCCCGAGTGCCGGGTCCTGGCGCTGAGCACCTTCGACATGGACGAGTACGTGGTGGCCGCGCTGCGGGCCGGCGCCTCCGGGTTCCTGCCCAAGGACGTCTCGCCGGAGGAGCTCTCGGCGGCCGTGCGCACCGTGCACACCGGGGAGGCGGCGGTGGCGCCGCGCCTGCTCACCCGGCTGATCTCCACCTACGTCACCACGCCCCGCCTGCCGCGGACGCCGTCGCCGGTGCCGGTGTCCCACTTCGGTGAGCTGACGCCGCGTGAGGTCGAGGTGTGGCACCTGCTGGCCACCGGGCTCGACAACGCCGAGATCGCGTCGGCGATGGGCATCAGCGTCTCCACGGTCAAGAACTACATCACCAGCATCTTCGCCAAGCTGAATGTCCGCGACCGCGCCCAGGCGGTGATCGCGGCCTACGAGTCGGGCCTGGTGGAGGCCCGGGGCGCGAACCCGGCGGGCTGAAGCGGGCCGGACGGGGTTCGGGCCGGACGGGGTTCGGACCTGACCGGACCGGGTCGGGTCGGGTCGGGTCGGACCGGGTCGGGTCGGCGCTCGGCCGGCAGGTCGCGCAGAGGGCGGGGGGAGAGCGGGCAAAGGCCCCGGCGGTCACGGAGTCGTCCGACGTTCCGTGACTGCCGGGGCATGGCCGTGCGCCCCACCCGAGGGGTGGGTCAGGCGACCCGAGGGGCGGGTCAGTGGCAGAGGGCCGCGTCCAGGGCGTCCGCCATGTGCTGCGCGGCGACCTCGCCCGGGACGGTGGTGACCGTGATGGCGGCGGCGCGGCCGTCGTCGGTGACCCCGTTGCGGGAGCGGTAGCTCGCGGTGGTCCCGCCGTGGCCCCAGAGGACGCCGCCGCAGGAGAGCGGCTTGCTCTGCAGGCCCAGCCCGTAGCGGACCCCCGGGCCCAGGAGCTCGGCGGGGACGGTGGTGCGCATCTCGGCGAGCTGGGCCGCGGGCAGGAGCCGGCCGCCGAGGAGCGCGGTGTAGAACGAGATGAGGTCGGTGTTGGTGGAGACGATCGCCCCCGTCGCCCAGGCCGCCGAGGAGTCCGCCTCGGTGTAGTCGACCAGAGCCGCGTCCGGCGAGCTGCGGTAGTAGCCGTGCGGGTGGGCCTCGTGGATGCTCATGTCCCCGGGCGTGGGGAAGTAGGTGTGGCGCAGGCCGATGCGGTCGATGACGCGCTTGGTGATCTCCTCGCCGACGGGCCGGCCGGTGACCTTCTGGACGAGGAGTCCGGCGACGATGTAGTTGGTGTTGCTGTACTCGAACTTGGCGCCCGCGGGGAAGCGGGCCTTCAGGGCGAGGGCGCCGTCGAGGAGGTCGCGGGGCTCGAAGTAGCGGTACTGGATCGTGGCGAAGTCCGAGACCGACGGGTCCTCCATGTAGTCGGGCAGGCCGCTGGTGTGCTGGAGCAGCTGGCGGACGGTGATGGCGCGTCCGTCGATGCCGTCGCCGCGCAGCAGGCCGGGGAGGTAGGTGTCGACGGGGGAGTCCAGGCTCACCTTTCCTTCGGCGACGAGCTGGAGGACGACGACGGCGGTGAAGGTCTTGGTGTTGCTTCCGGCGCGGATCTGTCCGTCCATGGGGACCTTGGCTCCGGTGGCGAGGTCGCCGACGCCGGCGGTGTAGGTGCGGGTGCGGGCGTCGCGGCCCTTGACGGAGGCCAGCGCGGCGGGCATGCCGTCGTCCTTCACCAGCGCGTTCAGGCTCGCCTGGACGGTGTCCGGCCTGCCGCCGGCGACCGCCGCGGTGGGTGTCACCGCCGAGGCCGCCACGACGCCGACGGCCAGGGAGGCCACGGCCGCCGCCAACCCGCGCCGGCCGCGCCCGTCGTGGCGGCGCCGGTCGGCGCGGTCGTGCTGTACGTGCTCGTTCACGGAGGAACTCCTGTGCTGCGAAGGGGAATCGGTGGGGAGGGCGGGTTCTGCGCGCAGGTGCGCGCAGAACCCGCTGCTCGTTCCGGCGCGGATGCTCAGGCCGGATCGGGGGAGGGTCAGCGGCACAGGGCGGAGTCCACGGTGGCCCCCACGTGCTTCTTGACCGTCTCGCCCGGGATCATGGTCACTGTGAGGCTGATGGCGCGGCCGTCGTCGGTGGCGCCCCCCGCGCTCTCGTAGCCCGGAATGGTCCCGCCGTGGCCCCAGTACACACCGCCGCAGGACAGTGGCATGCTCATCAGGCCCAGTCCGTAGCCGATGCCCGGAGCCATTCCCTCGGCGGGGACGGTGGTGCGCATCTCGGCGAGTTGCGCCGCGGGCAGGAGCCGGCCGCCGAGGAGCGCGCCGAAGAACGCGTTGAGATCGCTGTTGGTGGAGATGGCGGCGCCCGCCGCCCAGCCCCAGGACGGGTCCAGTTCGGTGTACTCGCGGAACGAGCCGTCGGCCTCCTGGTGGTAGCCCTTGGGGTGGGCCTCGCGGATGCTCATGTCGCCAGGGGTGGGGAAGTAGGTGTGGCGCAGGCCGATGCGGTCGACGATGCGCCGGTTGATCTCCTCGCCGAGCGGCCGCCCGGTGACCTTCTGGATGATCAGGCCCGCCATCAGGTAGTTGGTGTTGCTGTACTCCCAGCGCGCGCCCGGGGCGAAGTGGGCCTTCTGGGCGAGGGCCAGGTCGAGCAGCTCACGCGGCTCGTAGTACCGCGTCGGCCCGGAGAGGATCATGTCCTTGTTCACGTACTCGGGCAGGCCGCTGGTGTGCTGGAGCAGCTGGCGGACGGTGATGGCGCGGCCGTCGATGCCGTCGCCGCGCAGCAGGCCGGGGAGGTAGGTGTCGACGGGGGAGTCCAGGCCGACCTTTCCTTCGGCGACGAGCTGGAGGACGACGACGGCGGTGAAGGGCTTGGTGTTGCTGCCGATCCGTATCTGCCCGTCCATGGGGACCTTGGTCCGGGTGGTGAGGTCGCCGACGCCGGCGGTGTAGGTGCGGGTGCGGCCGTCGCGGCCCTTGACGGAGGCCAGCGCGGCGGGCACGCCGTCGTCCTTCACCAGCGTGTTCAGGCCGGCCTGGACGGTGTCCGGCTTTCCGCCCGCGAACGCCGCGGTCGGCGCCAGCGCCCCGGCCGTCACGACCCCGGCGGCGATGGCGGTCACGACCGCCATCGCCCGGTGCCGGCCGCTCCGGCGGGAGAGCGGGAAGCGGCTGTGCTGTGCGTGCTCGTTCACGAATGGACCCCTCCGATGAATGGCGCGGGTGATTCCCGGCCTTCATCAAGAGGACCATTCGGGGGCGGGGGAGTTCGTCCGCACGCGGAACGAGACCGCGCCCGGGAGCAGACTCCGGGAGGCGCCCCGGGCCGGGACCGTGGTCCTGGTCATCGGTGCCGACGCCGGAGGCCGTCGGGTACGTCGAGGTGCGCGGGGCCTGCGGTGGAAGGCGCGGTCGTGCCCGGCTCTCCCCGCCGTTGCCGGACTGGCCGTGGTGGAGCGGTTCCTGACGGCCTGTCGGAAGATCGGGGCCGGCCCTCCGGGGCTGATGCGTCGGCGTGAGCCACCGGCGGGCCCGGAGCGGAGGAAGGGGCTTCCGGCCGGTGGCCTGTCGGCCCTGGGTGGCTGTGCCGCGATGGCGGCGGGTCCGGGGCGGTTCAGCGATCGGGGTCGAAGTCGAGGCCGAGGTCGAGGCCGAACAGGGCGGCCGGGGCCGGGAGTCGGCCCGGCGTCAGGACTCGGTCCGGGGGTCGATCGCCCCGGCCAGGCTGCGGGGGCGCAGGTCGGTCCAGTGCTGCTCGACGTAGTCGAGACAGGACTGGCGGTCGTCCTCGGGGTGGGCGGTTCGCCAGCCCGCGGGAGCCGGCAGGGCGGCGGGCCACAGCGAGTGCCGGCCCTCGTCGTCGACCAGCACCAGGAAGCGGCCGTCGGGGTCCTCGAAGGGGTTCGACACGGTGGAGGTGTTCCTTTCGTTCCGGGGTGCGGCGGGTCCGGGCATGCCGCTGCCAACGCTCGGAGAGGAGGACCTCTGCCAGCCTGCCTCCGCACCGCTGCGGGCCGCCACGTTTTTTAGGTGGGGTGAAACAACACAGGTCAGGGGCGGTCGATAGAGCCGGGGCGCGGACGGCTCCGGGTGTCCAGGGGCAGTTTTCTGCACCCCAAGACGGCAGCCCACCCCCCTGCCCCGTCCGTCGGGCCGGGCTAGGGTTCGCTGAGCGAAAACCCGGAACCCGGCAATCCCTTTGTGGCCGAATCTGTTCATGCTTCTCCACCTGTCCGCCATGGTCAACTGGCGTGCACAGTGGGGTTGTTGACCTACCGTGAGAGGCCGTGGAAGCATGCACAGATCAACTTGTGGACGAATCACGTCACCTGGTAGGAACGTTCACATTGTGAAGATTCCCAGTGGATCGTCGATGGTCGCCGGTTCAGTCGGCCGACTCGACCCGTTCAACCCCTCCGCCGTCCGGCAGAGGGGTTGCTTCGCGGTGGAGTGGTGGCTGCAGAAAGGTTAACTCACAGCAGATCGGAAGAAGCGCAGAGCTGTCGTTTGCCATATACGGGGGTGGGAGAGTGACACGCCTTATACTGTCGTCTGCGAGTCTCGCGAAGACGCGAATCCTGGATGAGCCGGAAGAGCTCGTGGAGACGCTTCTCGCACTGGAATTGTTGGGTTCCGGAAGAGGTAGCCAGGAATTCGCGCCATGGCGGGCGCACGCCCTGGCCTCACCTGGTCTCCGGGCCCTTTTCAAGCTGACACCGACCCTGCGCCCGCTCCCGGACATCCATGACATCGTCAGACGCGCGATCGGCCGGGAAAGCGCTCCCGAGGGGCAGTCGGGTGAATCCGGCGCCCGGATCCTCCGGGAGGTCAGGGAGTTCTACCGGCACGCGATCGCGCCCTACTGGCAGCGCATCGGCGGCCGGCTCGCCATCGACCGCGCGGCCCGCGGCCAGGTCATGCTCAGCGGCGGCATGGAGAAGGTGCTCAGCACCCTGCACCCCGCCGTGCACTGGGACTCACCCGTCCTCGAAGTCCCCGGCACGGACGGAGAGCTGAGGATCGGTGACGACGGGCTGCTGCTGGCGCCCTCGCTCTTCCTGCACTCGCGGGCGCCCGTCCTCCTGAACGCCTCGTCGGGGGCCGGCACGCCGGTGCTGGTCTACCCGATCCCGGTGAAGCAGAAGTGGATGGCCGCCATGTGGGCGGACGACCCGGCCCAGGACAACGCGCTCGGCGCCCTGCTGGGCCGCACCCGGGCCGCCGTCCTGCGGGCCCTCGCCGACAGCTGCAGCACCACCGAGCTCGGCAACCGGGTGGGCATCTCCGTGGCGGCGGCCAGCCAGCACGCGTCCATCCTGCGGGGTGCCGGGCTGGTGACGACCCTGAGGTCCTTCAACACGGTGACGCACACGCTCACCCCGCTGGGCAACGCCCTCCTGCGCGAGCAGCTCATCGCCTGAGCGGGGGCGGCGGCGGACGGGACGCGATCGGCGTCCCGTCCGCCGGCGTGCGCACTCACGGGAAACCGCGGCACGCCGCGGAGGCCGACGGCCGGGGGAGAGCCGTCGCCTCGTTCGCGGCATGCCGACGGGACGGCGCGCGGGGGCGGCTGGGGAGTCGGCCGGCCCCGGCCGTCGTACGGACTGCGCGGGGTGCTACGCCAGGCTGAGCGTCACGTTGATGCAGACGCCCACCACCACGATGGCGAGCAACACCCAGGGCCACAGCGGACGTTCTTTTTGGGGTCGCCATCCAGACATCGCATTTCCTGTTCGCCTGAGGGGTGGAAGGTGAAGGTCAGCGGCTGGTCGCCCGCTGCTCTTCGAGGCTAACCCGGCGGAGCGGCCCTGACAGTCGGGTTCCCTGCCGTCCCGAGGTGCAGTTCTCTGCACCCCGCGGCCGGGCCGGCGCCCCTCCGCGGCCGCCGCCGAACGCCCGTGCGACGGCCTCGCCGGAACTCCTCGAACACGATTCGACCAGGGCTATTCGGTCACTGCGAAAAGACGTAGCGACGTCCGGCGGGGTGATCTTAAATCAAGGGTGTGCTCAGGGTGACGGGGAGTTCCCCCGAGCATTCCGACAAGTCGGCATGCCGGTTTCCGCGCCGCGGTTCCGGCACCCATTTCCACAGATCACCGTTGTCGCCGAGGCGAATACTGGACGACCGCGCCGGCGGTAATGGGGGAAGGCCTTACAGGTGGTCACGAAAACTGGAGAGACCCGCCGCATTTCCGTGTTCGACACCACGCTCCGCGACGGCGAGCAGGCGCCCGGAAACGCCATGACGGCAGAGCAGAAACTCGACGTGGCGCTCGCGATCGAGAGCCTGGGCGTCGACGTCATCGAGACCGGCTTCCCGGCGGCCTCGCCGACGGACTTCAAGGCGACCCGGATGATGTCCGACCAGCTCCGCAAGGAGACCAGGCTCGCCTCGTTCTGCCGGTCGGTGCCCAAGGACGTGGAGATCGCCGTCGAGGCCGGCGGCACCGAGCGGCACCAGATCCAGCTCCTGGTCACCGGCAGCGACCTGCACCTGGAGCACAAGCGCGGCATCACCCGCGAGCAGGCGTACTCCGAGGTCCGCGGGGCCATCAAGGCCGCGAAGGAACTCGGCGTCACCGACATCTCGGTCGGCGTCGAGGACGCCAGCCGCGGTGAGCACGACCTGCTGCGCGGCTACTGCGAGATCGTGATGGAGTCGGGCGCCACGACGATCGCCCTGGGCGAGACCTCCGGCTGCATGGTTCCGGCCGAGTTCGCCGACCTCACCCACACGGTGCGCCAGTGGATCCCGGACGAGACCGTGCTCTCCGTCCACTGCCACGACGACTTCGGCCTCGCCGTCGCCAACACCCTGGCCGGCCTCGAAGCCGGTGCCGACGAGATGCAGGTGACGCTCGGCGGCATCGGCGAGCGCGCGGGCAACGCCGCCCTCGAGGAGCTCGCCGCCGTCCTGCTGTACAAGGCCGGCCACTACGGCTTCAGCACCACCATCAGAACCGAGCGCCTCTTCGAGGCCTACCAGGTGCTCGCCCGGGCGATCTCGATGGAGACCCCGCGCAACAAGTCCATCTTCGGCCAGTACTCCTTCGCCACCCAGGCCGGCATCCACCAGGCCGGCATGCTGGCGCGCCCGGAGACCTACGAGTACCTGGAGCCCACCCGGGTGGGCCGGGAGCGCTCGATGCTCGTCGGCCGCCACTCCGGCCGCGTCATCCTGGCGCACCTGCTGGAGCAGCTCGCCGTGCCCGCCACCCCGGAGCTCCTGGACGAGCTCTACCAGGAGTACATCGCCAGCCGCACCGGCGGTGAATGCGACGAACTGCACGTCGTGCGCGCTAGCCTGGCCGAGCGGTTCGCCGTCCAGTCGATCGGGACCCCCGCGTGATGACCAAGGCCCCCCTCACCCTCGCCGAGAAGCTGTGGGACGCGCACGTCGTGCACCGGTCCGACGGCGAGCCCGACCTGCTGTACATCGACCTGCACCTGACCCACGAGGCGACCTCCCCGCAGGCGTTCGACGGCCTGCGGCTGACCGGCCGCACCGTACGGCGCCCGGAGCTGACGGTCGCGCTGGAGGACCACAACGTCCCGACCGACTCGACCGTCATCGAGGACCCGGTCAGCCGCCTCCAGATCGACACCCTGCGGCGCAACTGCGAGACCTACGGCGTCGAGCTCTACCAGCTCGGCCACCGCCGCCAGGGCATCGTGCACGTGGTCGGCCCGCAGCTGGGGCTCGTGCAGCCCGGCATGGCGATCGTCTGCGGCGACAGCCACACCTCGACCCACGGCGCCTTCGGGGCGCTGGCCTTCGGCATCGGCACCAGCGACGTCGAGCACGTGCTGGCCACCCAGTGCCTGGCCATCGGCCGGCCCAGGACGATGGCGGTGGAGTTCACCGGCGACGTCCCGCCGGGCGTGGGCGCCAAGGACCTGATCCTCGCCCTGATCGCGCGGATCGGGGCCAACGGGGCGCAGGGCCACGTCATCGAGTACCGCGGCGCGGCCGTCCGGGCGCTGTCCATGGAAGCCCGCATGACGCTGTGCAACATGAGCATCGAGGCGGGCGCCCGGGCCGGTCTCGTCGCCCCCGACGAGACCACCTTCGACTACCTCCGGGGCCGTCCGCACGCGCCGAGCGGCGCGGACTGGGACGCCGCCGTGGCCCACTGGCGGACGCTGCGCACCGACGAGGGCGCCGCGTTCGACAAGACCGTCGAACTGGACGTGTCCGGGCTGTCCCCGCTGGTGACCTGGGGCACCAACCCCAGCCAGGCGGTGCCGCTGAGCGAGCGGGTGCCGGCCCCGGAGACCTTCGCCGACCAGGCCGAACGGGCCGCGGCCGAGCGGGCGCTGGAGTACATGGCCCTGGAGCCGGGCACCGCGCTGCGCGACGTCCCGATCGACGTGGTCTTCCTCGGCTCCTGCACCAACGGCCGGATCGAGGACCTGCGGGCCGCCGCCGGGGTGCTGCGCGGCCGCACCGTCGCGGACTCCACGCGGCTGCTCGTCGTGCCCGGGTCCGTGCAGGTGCGCGAACAGGCCGAAGAGGAGGGCCTGGACAAGGTGTTCCTCGACGCGGGCGCCGAGTGGCGGCTGCCCGGCTGCTCGATGTGCCTGGGCATGAACACCGACCGGCTCACCGGGCCCCAGCGATCCGCTTCCACCTCCAACCGCAACTACGAGGGCCGGCAGGGAGCCACCGCCCGCACCCATCTGGTGTCGCCGGTGGTCGCCGCGGCGACCGCGGTGGTCGGGCGGCTGTCGGCTCCCGCCGACCTGGAATGAGAGAGGCCATGCAACCCCTGATCACGCATACCGGGCGGGCGGTGGCGCTGCGTCGCGACGACGTCGACACCGACCAGATCGTCCCCGCCGAGTTCTGCAAGCGCGTCGTCAAGAGCGGCTACGAGGACGCCCTGTTCGCCCGCTGGCGCCAGGAGCCCGAGTTCGTCCTCAACCGCCCGGAGCACACCGGGGCGACCGTCCTGCTGGCCGGCCGCAACTTCGGCATCGGCAGCTCGCGGGAGCACGCGGTGTGGGCGCTGAAGGACGGCGGCTTCGTCGCGGTCGTCGCCACCGGCTTCGGCGACATCTTCCGGCGCAACGCCATGAACAACGGCCTGATCCCGGTCGACCAGCCGGTGGAGGTGGTCGAGGAGCTGATGGCCGAGGCCGAGCGCGACCCGGCCTTCGCCGTCACCGTCGACCTCCGGGAGCTGAAGCTCCGGGCGGGCGACCGCAGCTGGGACTTCGAAGCCGAGCAGCGGGCCCGGGAACTGCTGCTGCAGGGCCTGGACACCATCGAACTGACCGTACGGCGCGGCGAGCTGATCGAGGCGTACGAGCGCAACCGCCCGTCCTGGCTCCCCACCGTCCCCCGGGGATCGGGGGCCGAGTTCGCAGAGTTCGCCGCGGGGGGAGCACGGTGACCCCGTCCCACCCCCGCACCACCCCGACCAGCCGTCCGCTGGGGGCCGAGCGCGTGCGCCGGCTCCCCGGCGGCGGCCTGGTCGGGCTGCTCAAGGCGGCCGGCGGCGACGTGGTGAACCTCGCCGCCGGCACCCCCGGGTGGCCCGCCACCCCGCCCGAGCTGATCAAGCACGCCGTGCACGCGCTCCACGAGGGCGTGAACCAGTACGAGAACCCGGACGGGAACGCGCTGCTGCGCGAGTGGATCGCGTGCTCCCTGCCGGGCCGACCCGACCCGGCCACCGAGCTGACGGTCACCGCCGGCGCCAGCGAGGCGCTCGCGGTGGCCCTGCTGGCCGCCGTCGACCCCGGCGACGAGGTCATCCTCCTGGAACCCTTCTACGAGAACTTCCTCAGCGCCGTCGCGCTGGCCGGCGGGGTGCCGCGGTTCGTGCCCGCCCAGGGCCCGGACTGGGCCCCCGACCCGGCCGCGCTCACCGCCGCCTTCGGCCCGCGCACCAGGGCGATCGTGCTCAACAGCCCGGCCAACCCGACCGGCCGGCTGCTGACCGACGAGGAACTGGACCTGATCGCCGAGCAGTGCGCCACGTGGGACGTGGTCGCCGTCTCCGACGAGGTGTACGCCCCGTACGTCTACGACGGCGCCCGGCACCGCTCGGCCGCCGAGGTGCCCGGGCTCGCCGAGCGGAGCATCGTGCTCGGCAGCTTCTCCAAGAGCCACTCCGTCAGCGGCTGGCGCCTGGGGTACCTGCGCGCCGCCGAGCCGTGGACCCGGCTGCTGCGCCAGGTGCACATCGCCACCACCGGCGGCGCCGCGGCGCCCCTGCAGCACGCCATGGCGCACGCCGGGCCGGCCCTGCACGACGGCTGGGACCCGGCCGAGTCGATGCGCACCATGCGTGACCACGCCGTCCGGGCGCTCACCGAAGCGGGCTTCAGCTGCTCCGCGCCCCGGGGCGGCATCTACGTGATGGCCGGGATCGCCGGCCTCACCGACGAGCCCAGCCCGCGGTTCGCCCGCGAGCTGGCCGAGCGGACCGGGGTGCTGGTGGCCCCGGCCACCCCGTTCTTCGCCGACCCGCGGCACGGCGACCCGTACGTGCGGGTGGCCTTCAACCGACCCGAGGCGACCCTCCTCGAAGCCCACCGCCGCCTGACCGGCCGACCCTAGGACGATCCCGTGCAGAAGATCATCGTGATACCCGGTGACGGCATAGGCCCCGAAGTGACCGAGGAGGCCCTCAAGACGCTCCAGGCCCTCGGCGCGGACCTGGAGTTCACCGTCCTCGACCGGATCAACGCCGACCGCTGGCTGCGGGAGGGCGTGGCCCTGACCGACGACGAGCTGGAGCTCATCCGCGGCACCGGGACGGTGCTGTTCGGCGCCGTCGGCGACCCGCGGGTGACCAGCACCGACTACGCCCGCGGGGTGCTGCTCAGGCTCCGCACGGAGCTGGACCTGTTCGTCAACTACCGCCCGGCGGTCCTGCTGGACGACCGGCTGAGCCCGCTGCGCGACGAGTCCCGCCGCGGCATCGACTGCGTCGTGGTGCGCGAGAACACCGAGGGCCTCTACAGCGGCGTCGGTGGCATCCTGCGGGGCGGCACGCCCGACGAGGTCGCCGTCGACCAGGAGATGAGCACCTACCTGGGGGTGTCGCGGGTCGTCGAGTACGCCTACGGCATCGCCCGCCGGTCGGTGTGCGTGGTGGACAAGTCCAACGCGGTGCCGTTCGGCGGCCGGCTGTGGCAGCGGGTGCGGCGGGAGGCCGTCGCGCGCCACCCCGAGCTGGAGTCGACCCACCTGTACGTGGACGCCGCGGCGATGAAGCTCGTCAACGACCCCACGTCCTTCGACGTGATCGTCGCCAACAACTCCTACGGCGACATCCTCAGCGACCTGACCGCCGAGCTCGCCGGCGGGCTCGGCACCGCCGCCTCGGCGAACATCAACCCGCTGACCGGCGTCGGCCTGTACGAGCCGGTGCACGGCAGCGCGCCCGACATCGTCGGCAAGGGGCTCGCCAACCCCGCGGGCGCCGTGCTGAGCGCCGCGTTGATGCTGCGCGACCGGGGGCTGAAGAGCGAGGCCCAGGCGCTGGAGCAGGCGGTGCGCCGGACCATCGCCGAGCGCCGCTGCACGCCGGACCTCGGCGGAACCCTGACGACGCGTCAGGCCGGCGAGGCGATCCGGGCGGCACTGGACTGACCCCGGCACCACGCCGCCGGGCGGCGGGCCGAACGGGCGGCCGTCGCCCCTCCCCAACGGACCGAAGGATCCGGCAGGAGCCGGACAACAGGAGGAGCACGTTCCCATGACCTCAGCGATCACCCTGGAAACGGAGCGCCGGCTCGGCGGGCTGGTCTGCGGGGTGTCCAGCCCGGGCCGCCACGCACTGACCGAACTCGGCGTCCAGCACGGCCCGTTCATCCGCGAACGGGTCGTCGAGCACGGCGCCGCACTGCTGAGTGGATACGACTGGGCCGACTGGAACGACCTGGACGCCTTCGTCAAGCACGTCGTCGGCTCGCCGCTGGACTACACCGAGCGCTCCTCGCCGCGCACCGAACTGCACCCCGGCGTGTTCACGGCGACGGACCACCCGCCGACCGAGGAGATCTTCCTCCACACCGAGCAGTCCTACAACCTCACCGTGCCGCGCTACCTGTTCTTCTTCTGCCGGCAGGGCGCCCCCGTCGGCGGGGCGAACCGGCTCGCCGACTGCCGGGCCATCCACGACGCGCTGCCGCGCGAGGTCGTCGAGCGGTTCGACCGGGAGGGCTACCTCCTGGTGCGCAATTTCCTGCCCGGGCTGGGCCTGACCTGGCAGCAGGCGTTCGGCACCGAGGACCCGGACCAGGTGCGGCGCTACTGCGCGGACAACGGCATCGAGGTGGAGTGGCTGGCCGAGGACCACGTCCAGACCCGGCAGGTGCGCTGGGCGGTGGGAACCCACCCGGAGACCGGCAGGAAGACGTGGTTCAACCACATGACGTTCTTCCACTCCAGCTCGCTGGACCAGGACCTGGCCGAGCTGCTGCTGGAGGAGTACGGGCCCCGCAGCATCCCGACCAACACCTTCCACGCCGACGGCACGGAGATCGCCCCGGACGTCATCGAGGCGCTGCACGCCGGCTACCGCGACCACCAGCTCGACGTGACCTGCCGCACCGGTGACGTGCTGATCGTGGACAACCTGAGCGTGGCCCACGGCCGGGCGCCGTTCGTGCCGCCCCGCGAGCTGTTCGTGAGCATGGCGGACGCGCTGTCCTGGGCCGAGCTGCGCCCGGTGGAGCGGACCGCGCTGCCCGGCGGCCCCGCGGGACACTCGGGGTGAGGGAGCGGACCGAGCCGGCGGCGGCGCGGTCCGACGGGCGGGCGGAGGAGACGACGCCCGCCCGTCCGCTGGGCCGCAACCGCGAGTACAACCTGCTGTGGACCAGCAACGTGATCTCCCAACTGGGCTCCCAGGCGACGCTGTTCGCCTACCCGCTGCTGGTGATCGCGATGACCGGCTCGGTCTTCCAGGCCTCGCTGGTGGAGTTCGCGGTCGCCGCCTCCCGGATGCTGGCGGGGTTGCCGGCCGGCGCGGTGGCGGACCGGTTGCCGCGCAAGCGGGTGCTGCTGGCGTCCGAGGCCGCGCGGGCCCTGGCCCTGGGGGTGCTGGCCGTCGCCATCGCCGTCGGGCGGGCGCCGCTCTCCCTGATCCTGGCGGTGGCCGTGGTCGAGGGCGTGGCCACCGCGCTGTTCAGCGCCGCCGACCAGGCCCTGCTGCCGATGGTCGTGCCGCGGGAGCAGCTGTCCTCGGCGGTGTCCCGCAACACCGCGCGCTACTACGTCGCCACGATCACCGGACCGGGCCTCGGCGGGGTGCTGTACAACGCGATGCGGGTGCTGCCGTTCGCGGCCCAGGCGGTGGCCTCGCTGGGCGCGTTCCTCACCCTGCTGTTCCTGCGGGCGCCCGAGCCGCGGCGGCAGATCGCCGCCGCCGGCTCCGGGGGCCTGCTGCACGACACCCTGGCGGGTCTGCGCTGGCTGTGGGCCCACCGCCTGGTGCGGGTCACGGTGGGGCTCACCATGGGCTTCAACGCGGTCTTCAGCGGGCTGCTGCTGGTGGCCATCGGCATGGCGCAGCAGGCCGGGGCCGGGGGACAGGTCGGGGCGATCGGGATGCTGATGGGCGCGGGCGGCGTCCTGGGCGCGCTCGCCGCGCCCCGGCTGCGGCTGCGGCTGACGCCGTACACCGCGCTGACGCTGCTGAGCTGGGGGGCGAGCGTCCTGGTGCCGCTGTTGGCGGTGCTGCCCGCCGGCTACGCGTACGGGGCGGTGCTCGGCTGCGTGGCCTTCCTCGCGCCGACCGCGACGGCGATCATCGTCACCCACCAGATGACGACCACGCCGGACGAGATGCGCGGCCGGCTGGCCGGGGCGATCGGGGTGAGCCTGGGGGCGGCCTCCGCCCTGGGCGCGGTCGCGGGCGGGGCGCTGCTGGAGTTCTCCGGGGCGGTCGCCACGGTGCTCTCCGCCACGGCGGTCCTGGTGCTGCTGGCGCTGGCGGCCACGTTCAGCGGCGCGATCCGCGCGCTGCCCGGGCCCGGTGCCCCGGCGCAGGCGCCGGAAGCGCCGGAGACGGCGGAAGCGGCGCAGTGAACGGCCGGGCCCGTGCCACGGGCCCGGCCGTTCCCGTTCCCGCCGGCACCCGGCTCAATCGCCCTGTGCCGCTATCGAGTTCAGGTAGGTGAGCACGGCGCGGACCCGGCGGTGGCCGCCGTCCGCGGCCGGCAGCCCGAGCTTCACGAAGATGTTCCCGATGTGCTTGTTCACGGACGTCTCGGCGATGAACAGCAGCTTGGCGATGGCGCCGTTGCCGTGCCCCTCGGCCATCAGCGAGAGCACCTCGCGCTCGCGCGAACTGAGCGCGTCCAGCGGGTCGTTGCGCACCCGGCGCACCATCAGCTGGGAGATCACCTCCGGGTCCATGGCGACCCCGCCGCCCGCGACCCGGTCCAGTGCCTGGAGGAACTCCTCCACCCGCCCGACCCGGTCCTTGAGCAGGTACCCCACGCCGGAGGCGCCGTGGACCAGCAGCTGGGCGGCGTAGGCGTGTTCGACGTACTGGGACAGCACCAGCACCGGCAGATCGGGGAGCTTCTCCCGGGCGGTCACCGCGCCGCGCAGGCCCTCGTCCCGGTAGGTCGGCGGCAGCCGGACGTCCAGCACGGCGATGTCCGGGCGGTGCTCGAGGAGCGTGGGCAGCAGGCTGTCCCCGTCCTCCACCGTCGCGCAGACCTCGTGGCCCACGCTGGTCAGCAGGAGCGACAGACCCTCCCGCAGCAGGGCGTTGTCCTCGGCGATCACGATCCGCACGGAAGCTCCACTCGAAGTACTGTCGGTCCACCGGGCGGGCTGTGCAGCTCGGTGACGCCGTCGAACGCGGCGACGCGGCGCTTGATGCCGCTGATCCCGCTGCCGGGGCCGGTCCTCGCCCCGCCCTTGCCGTTGTCCCACACGGCGATGTGAATCCTGCTCTCGGTGGTGCGCAGCTGCACCTCGCTGGCCTCGGCCCCGCTGTGCTTGGCGACGTTCGTCAGCGCCTCGGAGATGACGAAGTAGGCCGCGGCCTCCACGGCGGCGGGCGCCCTGGACCCCTTGCTGCCGTACTCGAGGTCCAGCTTGGTGGGGATCTGGCAGGACGCCACCAGGGAGCGGGCCGCCTCGGCCAGGCCGTGGTCGACCAGTACCGGCGGATAGATGGACCGGACGGCGGTGCGCAGCGACTGCACCGCCTGGTCGGTCAAGTCCCGGGCCTGGTCGATCATTTCGGGCAGCTTCTCGGGATTGTCCTTGAGCACCTGCTTCATCACGGCCAGCCGCAGCGAGACCGACACCAGCCCGGCCTGCGCCCCGTCGTGCAGGTCCCGCTCGATGCGGCGCAGTTCGGCGGCGTGCGCCTCCAGCGCCTCGGCCCGGGTGATGGTCAGCTCCTCGACGCGCTTGGCCAGCGAGGTCCGGCGCTTGCGGGGCTTGAGCAGGGCCCGGGTCATCAGGGCGTGCAACCGGGCGTACCAGGGCAGCAGATAGGCGGCGAGCACGCCGTAGGCCAGGCCGGCGAAGGAGGCCCCCAGCGCGGCGCCCCACGAGTCGATGTTCCAGACGATCAGCTCCGCCGGCCTGGGCACGATCTGCCACCACAGCGGGATGGTCAGCCAGCTGGCCGTCCCCGCGCACAGCCCTATGGCCAGCGCGGCACCGATCGTGCCCAGCACGGCGTGGGCGAACAGCCACAGCAGGTCGGTGTAGGTGGCCTTGTCGGTGAGCATCACCTGGGCGCGGACCAGGACCTTCCCGCCGGACTCGCGGTAGGAGGACGGGATCTCGCAGCCCAGCAGCTCCCCGGCGCGCCGGCGGTGGGCGTCGGCCACCCGGCGGAGCCGGGCCAGGCAGAGCGGTAACAGCACCAGCCCGGGGCCCACCAGGCTCAGCACGAACACGGCGAGGAGGGCGTAGAAGCCGAGGAAGGCCACCAGCGCGGTGCCGCCGGCGGTCACGAGGTACCTCAGGGAGAGGCCGAAGCGCTCGACGAACTCCTGCCGCACGACCGGCGGGTCCGCGTCACGGCGGACCGGCCGCTGAGGATCGTCACCCATCGTCGCCAAAGCCCCCAACCGCCCGTTTCCGCCCACGCTATCACTGCGGGGTGCTGACCGTGCGTCATCACCCGAACAGGGGGGCAGACAGCTGCACCTTTTGAACTCCAGTAAACGTCATGGTTCTGACGGGTCCCGACGCCCTAGCGTGAGTGCGGTACGTCGTGAGTGGTGCGGGAAGGGAGACGTGCGGTGGCGCACGGCGAGGTCACTAGGCAGCAGTTCGGCGGCACGCATCCTGGTGCTGAGCCCGGGGCCGGGGAGCCCCAGAGCCGCTGGGCGGTGGAGCTGCGATCGGTCAGCAAGAGGTACGGCCGGGACGCCGGGGAGGTCTACGCGCTGCGCGACCTCACCATCAACTTCGAACGCGGGTCGTTCACCGCGGTGATGGGCCCCTCGGGCGCCGGCAAGAGCACCTTCCTGCACTGTGCGGCCGGCCTGGACCGGCCGACCGAGGGCTCGGTGTGGCTGGGCGGGACGGATCTGGCGACGCTGGACGAGGCGCAGCTGACGATGCTGCGCCGGGAGCGGGTCGGATTCATCTTCCAGGCGTACAACCTGCTGGGGTCGTTGACGGTGGCGGAGAACATCACGCTGCCGCTGATGCTGGCCGGGCGGATGGCGGAGCGGGACTGGCTGGAGGAGGTGGCCCGGCGGGTCGGGCTGTCCGACCGCCTGCAGCACCGGCCGGCGCAGCTGTCCGGCGGGCAGCAGCAGCGGGTGGCGGTCGCCCGGGCGCTGATCACCAGGCCCGAGGTGATCTTCGCCGACGAGCCGACCGGCGCCCTCGACAGCCGTACCGGCCGCCAGGTGCTCGCCCTGCTGCGGGAGATCGTGGACCGGGACGGCAACACCGTCGTCATGGTGACCCACGACCCGGTGGCCGCCTCCTTCGCGCAGCGGGTGGTGTTCCTGCGGGACGGCGCCTTCGCGGAGGTGATGGAAGCTCCGACTCCCGACCGGGTGGCCGCGCGCATGACCCGCCTCGAGGAGTGGTAGCAGGTGGAGTTCAAGCTCGTCCTGATGACCTTGCGGGAGCGCAAGGCAGGACTCGTCGGGGCGTTCATCGCCCTGGTCGGGGCGTCGATGCTGATCACGGCGTTCGGCGTCCTGCTGCAGTCGGGCCTCGGCTCGGGGGTGGCGACCCAGCGCTACGCCGGGGCCCCGGTGGTGGTCGGCGGCAAGCAGTCGTTCAAGGTCACCGACGGCAAGACCAAGTCGAAGTCGCTGCTCCAGCCCGCGCCGCTGAACAGCGACGCGGTCGACAAGGTGGCCTCCGTCGAGGGCGTCCAGCGGGCGGTGCCGGACGTCAGCTTCCCCGCCGAGGTGGTGGACGGGCACGGCGGGCTGGACGACGGCGGCGGTGAGCAGGCGTCGGCCGGCCACAGCTGGTCCAGCTCCGTGCTGGGCCCCTTCGTGCTGGACAAGGGGCAGGCGCCGCAGCGCGCGGGCGAGGTGGTGCTGGACTCGCGGCTCGCCGAGCGGGTGAAGGTCTCGCCCGGGCAGAAGGTGCGGCTGGCGACCACCCAGGAGGCGCGGGAGTACACCGTCACCGGCGTGGCCTCGCTGAAGGACCAGGGCGGGCCGCTGCGCTCGGCGGCGCTGTTCTTCAGCGACGGCGAGGCGACCACGCTCTACGGCCACCCCGGCAAGATCGACGCCGTCGGGGTGCTGGTCGCGCCGGGCACCGACCCGGGCAAGGTGGCGGACCGGATCGACAAGAAGCTGGCCGGGACCGGCGCCGACACCTACCTGGGCGAGGACCGCAGCCAGGTGGAGTTCCACGACGTGGCCTCCGCCCAGTCCAACCTGGTCGAGCTGGCGGGCTCGCTGGGCGCGACGGTCGTGCTGATCGCGATGATCGTCGTGGCCAGCACCCTCGCCCTCAACGTGCACCAGCGCCGCCGGGAGCTGGCCCTGCTGCGGGCCGTCGCGGCCACTCCGCGCCAGATCTACAAGATGATGGCGGCCGAGGTCCTGATCATCTCCCTGGTGGCGTCGGTGATCGGGTGCCTGCCGGGCATCCTGGTGGCCAAGGTGCTGATGGGCGCGCTGAGCGTGATCGGCATGGTGCCCGGCGACTTCGCGTTCTCCGCCGGCCCGATCCCCTGTTTCGTCGCCGTCGTCGCGTCGGTGATCGCCGCCGAGGCGGCCGCCGTCGGGGTGGCCCGCAAGGCGGTGGCGATCAAGCCGGTGGAGGCGATGGGCGAGGCCCAGATCGAACCGGCGAAGCTGGGCCGGGGCCGCGCCTTCTTCGGTGTGCTGCTGTTCCTGCTCGGCGTCGGGGCGTCGCTGCTGCCGCTGTTCTTCGGCAGCGTCTTCGCGGTGGCCGGCGCGGGCACCGGCGGGCTCGTCATGATCATCGCGGTGCTGATGCTGGCGCCGCCGGTGGTGAGCATGGCCAGCCGGCTGATGTCCGGGCCGGTCCGCCGGCGCACCGGCCCGCACGGCTACCTGGCGGTCGCCAACACCCGGGCCAACGCCCGCCGGCTGGCGGCCGGCATCGGGCCGCTCACCCTGGCGATCGGCTTCGCCCTGGTGCAGCTGTGCATCCCGACGACGACCTCGGCGGCGGCCTCGGACCAGGCCGAGGCGGGCATCGTCGCCGAGTACACCCTGCAGGGCGGGCCCGGCGGGCCGCCGATCGGGGTGGTCAAGGAGGCCGCGGCCGTCCCCGGGGTCGCGGCGGCCACGGGGGTGATCCGGGTCCAGGTGCACGGCTCCCGGAAGGTCATCGACTCCCCGGAGATCTTCAAGTACCAGGCGCAGGGCGTCACTCCCGACGGGGTGGCGAAGACCATGGACCTGGGCGTCACCGAGGGCAGCCTGGACAACCTGCGCGGCGACGTGGCGGCCATCAGCGGCGGCGCGGCCGCCACGCTCGGCGCGCACGTGGGCGACCGGGTGCGGCTGAACCTCCCGGACGGGGCCGAGATCAAGCCCACGGTGGTCGCGGTGTACGACCGGGGCCTCGGCTTCGGCGACGTGACGCTCCCGCAGGAGACGGTGCTGGCGCACAGCACCCGCCAGCTGGAGGACGCGGTGTTCGTCAAGACCGCGCCGGGCGCCGACAAGGGGCAGGTCACCAAGGCGCTGCGCGGCCTGTCCGGCCGGTACCCGGGCCTCAAGGTCCTGGACCAGGGCGGGCTCTCGGCCGCGCAGCAGGACCAGGCCACGTCGTCGGTGCTGACCAGCGCGCTGCCGCTGGCGCTGGTCTTCGGCTACCTGGCGATCTCGGTCGCCAACACGCTCGTCCTGGCGACCCTGGGCCGGGTGCGGGAGTTCTCGCTGCTGCGCCTGGTGGGCGCGCCGCGGGACCAGGTGGTGCGGATGATGCGGGTGGAGGCCGGGATGGTGGTGGCCATCGCGGTGGTGGTCGGCACCGTGGTGCCGCTGCTGCCGCTGGTCACGGTGAGCCTGGGGCTGACCGGCTCGCCGGTGCCGCACTTCCCCGTGCTGCTGTACCTGGGGATCGTCGCGGTGACCGCGCTCATCGGGCTCGGCGCGATCCTGGTGCCGACCAAGCTCGCGCTGCGGACCCGCCCGGTGGAGGGCATCGGTTTGCGCGAATAGCCGTCCGCCGGCCCGGTCACGGCCCGTGGCGCGTCCGTCCGGACGCGCCACGGGCTTTTCTCGTGTGATCGGCCCCACACGAATCTCCTCTTCCGGACACTCTTCCGGTGTGTAGCCCCCGGCAACCGCAGAATGCCAACCAGCGTTTTTCACAGTTGACTTAAGGACGCTGACCGGCGGAAAACCCCCGTGCTAGCCTTCAGGGAAACAAGTCGATCTTCCCGAGTCGCGGACCATGGCATCCCGTGGAATTCGCGGCTTTCCAGGCTGTCTGCTGCCCGTCGCGAAAAGCAGAGTAGAGGGGGTTCCTGGTGTCACCGGGACTTGTCGCCGAATTCCATCGAATGGCCGCCGATTTCGGCGTGCCGCACGCCCAGCTCGCGCTGCTCGACGACACGGGAGTGCGGACGGCCCACGTCGGCGGGCCGGAGGCGGCCGCGCTGCGCTTTCCCTTCGCCTCCGTCACCAAGCTGTTCACCGCAACCCTGGCGATGCAGCTGGTGGCCGACGGCGACCTCGACCTGGACGCCGAACTCGCCCGGTACGGCGAGGAGTTCGCGGCCGCGCCGAACGGTCTGGGGGCGGCGACCCTGCGCCACCTGCTGAGCCACACCAGCGGCCTGGTCGGCGACCTGGACGGCGAGGAGTGGACGCCGCGCGGCTTCACGGCCGCCGCCGGAAAGCCCGACCTGCTCTTCCCGCCGGGCAGCGCCTTCTCCTACTCCAACGCGGGCTTCGCGCTCGTCGGCCGGCTGATCGAGTCCGTGACCGGACTGACCTGGCGCGAGGCCGTGGACACCTTCCTGCTCCGCCCGCTCGGCATCACCCCCGCCCACCTGCCCGGGCTGGGGCAGACCGCCGCCGGCCCGCCCATGGCCGTCGGCCACGCCGTCACCGCGACGGGCGCCGTGCCGGTGGAGGTCCTCGTCCCCGCGGCCCTGGCGCCGGCGGCGGCACTGGCCGGCACCGTCGAGGACCTGGTCGCCTTCGCCCGGTTGCACCTCGCGGTGCGCGACGCCGCGCACGACGCGCTGCTCGACGAGGAGGGCGTCGCGGCGATGCGGGGCCCCGCGCCGGGCGCCGAACCGTACGGGCTCGCCGACGGCTTCGGCCTGGGCTGGGCCCGGTACGGCGACCCGGACCGGCCGTGGCTCGGCCTGGACGCGATGGGCGGCGGCACCACCTGCAACCTGCGGATCCAGCCGGCCGACGGCACCGTGCTGGCCCTGGTCACCGACTCCACGGCCGGGCTCGCCCTGTGGCGCGAGCTCACCGACGGGCTGCGCGCCCGGGGCCGGGACGTCGGCTCGCCCCCGTCCGGACAGCCCGGGCCGGGCCCGGCCGCCGCCCCCGGCGGACCGGACCTGACCGGCACCTGGGCCAACGGCACCCTGGTCTACCGCGTCACCGGCGCCGCCGGCGGACCGCTCCACCTCGACGACGACACCGGGGCGCGCTACCGGCTCGACCTCGACGACCGGGGCCGCTTCTCGGCCCACCGGACCGATCTCCCGGAAGCCCCGTACGCCGGCCGGTTCCTGCCGCACCCGGCCCCCGGGAACGGCCCGCTCCTGCAGTTCGCCGGACGCGTGCTGCGCCGTGACGTGCCGTACGCGGAATGAATCGGGAACTCCTCCGTGAACAGCCCCTGAAATTCTCTGATCAATGCTGCCTCCCTTCTCGCGCGACTTATTCGGTGGAGTATGGAAGTGACAGGAACGAACAGCACCCGGCGCGTTTATCCGGAATCCGACGCCACGCCCGGCGGATTGTCCCCCGTCCAGCTGCGGCTGTGGTTCTTGAACCGGCTCCAGGAATCCGGTGCCGGAGAGACGCTCGCCCGCGCCACGAGGCTCGTCGGCGCCCTCGACCAGGCCGCGCTCAGAGCCGCGCTGGCCGACCTGCTGGCCCGTCACGACCTGCTGCGCACCGTCCACACCGAGCAGGACGGCCGCTGCCGGCCGGAGCCGCGCCCCGCGCGGGAGCCGTTCGCCGACCTGGCGGTGCGCCCCGCCGACCCGGACGGGCTGGACCGCGAGCTGGCGGAGGCGGCGGCCCGCCCCTTCGACCTGACCAGGGACGTTCCGCTGCGCGCCGAGGTGTTCCGGCTCGCCCCCGACGAGCACGTCCTGCTGCTGGTGCTGCACCGCATCGCCGGGGACGAGGCGTCCTGGCGGCCCCTGCTGGACGACCTGGCCGACGCCTACGCCGCCCGCGCCCGCGGCGGGAGCCCCGCACCGGACCGGCCCGTGCAGTACGCCGGGCCGGCGGCCCGGCAGGCCGAGGCGCTCGGCACCGTCGAACGGCCGACCCCGGTCACCACGACCGAACTGGAGTTCTGGCGCGGGGCCCTGGCCGGCGCGCCCGAACAGCTCCAGCTGCCGGCCGACCGCCCGCGCCCGGCCGTCGCCGGCTACCGCAGCGCCCGGCTGCGCCTGCGCCTGGACGCCGACGGCCACCGGGCCGTCGAGGACCTGGCCGCCCGCACCGGCACCGACTCCTTCGCCGTCCTGCACGCCGCGTTCGCCGCCGTGCTGCGCCGCTTCGGCGCGGGCGACGACCTGCCGCTGGGCACCACGCTCAGCGGCCGCGGCCAGGACGAGGCGGCCGTGGTCGGCCCGCTGGAGAACACCGTGGTGCTGCGCACCGCCGTGCCGGACGGCGGGAGCTTCGCCGACCTGGTGCGCGCCTGCGCGGCCACGGCCGCCGCCGCCCGCGCCCACGGCGCGCTGCCCTTCCCGTGGCTGGTCGACGCGCTGCGCCCGGACCGGGCGCTCAACCGGCACCCGCTGTGCCAGGTCGTCCTCGACCTCGCCCGGCCGGTGCCCGCCCCCGACGCCTTCGGCGACCTCGCCGCGCGGCCCCAGGACGTGCCCGCCACCAGCTCGCCGTACGACCTCCACGTGCGGGTGGTGCCGGAGCACCGGGACGGCGCCCCGCAGGGCCTGGACGTCCTCGTCGAGTACAGCCGCGAGCTGTTCGACGAGCCGACCGCGCGCCGCCTCGCCGAGGCCTTCCCCCGGCTGCTCGCCGAGGCCGTCGACGCCCCCGAGCGGGCGCTCGACAGCTTCGACGTGCTGGACGACGCCGAGCGCGAGCGGGTGCTGACCGAGTGGAACGCCACCGCCCGGCCGGTGCCGGACCGCACCGTCGCCGACCTCTTCGAGGAACGGGCGCGCGCCTGCCCGCAGGCACCGGCCGTGGTGCACGCCGGTCGCACCACCAGCTACGCCGAACTGGACGCCCGCGCCAACCGGCTCGCCCGGGCCCTGGCCGACCGGGGCGCCGCCCCCGGCGCCTTCGTCGCCCTCGCGCTGCCCCGCGGCACCGATCTGGTGGCGTCCCTGATCGCGGTCTCCAAGACCGGCGCGGCGTACGTGCCCATCGACCCGGAGTACCCGGCCGAGCGCATCGCCCACGTGCTGTCCGACACCGCGCCCGTCGCCGTCGTCACCGAGCGCGGCGCCGCGGGACGGCTCGCCGGCGACCCGGCCCGGCTGCTCCTGCTGGACGAGCCGGACACCGCGCGCGCACTCGCCGCGCTGCCGGACACCCCGCCGGTCGAGCCGGCGCGCCGCACCCTGGCGGGCGTCGACCAGGCCGCGTACGTCATCCACACCTCCGGCTCCACCGGCCGGCCCAAGGGCGTCGTCGTCGGCCGCCGGGCCCTGGCCAACTTCCTGTCCACCATGGCCGACCTGCTGCCGCTCGGCCCCGCCGACGTGTGGACGGCCGTCACCACCATCGCCTTCGACATCGCCGCCCTGGAGCTGTACCTGCCGCTGGCCCACGGGGCCACCCTGGTGCTCGCCGACCGCGAGACCGCCCGCGACCCGCGGGCCCTGGCCGAGCTGATCACCGGCACCGGCACCACCGTCGTGCAGGCCACCCCCAGCCTGTGGCAGGCGCTGTGCGAGCAGCAGCCCGAGGCCGCGCGCGGACTGCGGATGGCCGTCGGCGGCGAGGCGCTGCCCGCCGCCCTCGCGCGGACGATGCGGGAGCTGGGCACCGAGGTCGTCAACCTCTACGGCCCGACGGAGACCACCATCTGGTCCACCGCCGCCCGGCTCGACGACCGCCCCGGCGCCCCGACCATCGGCCGGCCCGTCGCCAACACCCGGGTCCACGTCCTGGACGCGGCGCTGCGGCCGGTGCCGGTCGGGGTGGCCGGCGACCTGTACATCGGCGGGGCCGGCGTCGCCCACGGCTACCTGGGCCGCCCCGGCCTCACCGCGGAGCGCTTCGTCGCGGACCCCTTCGCCGGCGAGCCCGGCGCGCGCCTCTACCGCACCGGCGACGTGGCCCGCTGGGGCGCCGACGGCAACCTGGAGTTCCTCGGCCGCGGCGACCACCAGGTCAAGGTCCGCGGCTTCCGGATCGAACTCGGCGAGATCGAGGCCGTCCTGGAACGGCACGCCGACGTGGCCCAGGCCGTCGTGGTGGCCAAGGAGCTCCGCCCGGGCGACGTACGGCTGGTGGCCTACGCCGTCGCGGCCGCCGGCCGGCAGCCCGACCCGGCCCGGCTGCGCGAGCACCTGGCGACCGCGCTGCCCGACTACATGGTCCCGGCCGCCGTCGTCCCGCTGACGGAGCTGCCGCTGACCCCCAACGGCAAGGCCGACCGGGCCGCGCTGCCGGTGCCCGCGCTCGGTCCGACCACGGCCCGGCGCGCACCCCGCGTCGCCCGGGAGGAGCAGCTGCACGCGCTGTTCTGCGAGGTGCTGGGAGTCGACGGGATCGGCATCGACGACAGCTTCTTCGACCTCGGCGGGCACTCCCTGCTCGCCACCCGGCTGGTCAGCCGGATCCGGGCCGCGCTGGACGACGAGGTGTCCGTCCGCACCCTCTTCGAGGCCCCGACCGTGGCCGCCCTCGCCCAGCGCCTCGGCGGCTCCGGCACCGGCGGCGGCCCGGTGCGCACGGCCGACCTCGACGGGCCGCTGCCGCTGTCGTACGGACAGCAGCGGCTCTGGTTCCTGCACGAGTTCGAACCGGGCGGCATCGAGTACAACTCGCCGCTGGCCCTGCGGCTGACCGGCGAGCTGGACGCCGCGGGCGCCGAGGAGGCGCTGCGCGGGCTGGTGGCCCGCCACGAGGCGCTGCGCACCACCTTCGACGTCGTCGACGGCCGGGCGAGCCAGCGGGTGCACGACACCGCGCAGGTGCCGGTGCGGCACCTGGACCTGTCCGCGCGCCCGGCCGCCGAGCGCGACCGGGAGCTCGACGCCCTGCTGCGCGAGCACGCCGCCCGCCCCTTCGACCTGCGCCGCGGGCCGCTGCTGCGGGTGGTGCTGGTGCGGCTGTCCGAGCGGGAGCACCTGCTGCTGCTGGACATGCACCACATCGTCACCGACGGCTGGTCCAAGGACGTGCTGGCGCGGGAGTTCTGCGCCCTGTACGAGCAGGCCGCGACCGGCGAGCCGGCGGCCCTGGCACCGCTGCCCGTGCGGTACGCGGACTACGCCGTGTGGCAGCGGGCCGAGGAGGAGCGGCGCAGCGGCGCCGGACCGCGCGAGGACCTGGCCTACTGGCGGCGCCAGTTGGCCGGCGTCGGCCCGCTGGAGCTGCCGACCGACCGGCCCCGCCCGCAGGTCCGTACCACGGCCGGCGACCAGCACGTGTTCACCGTCCCCGCCGAACTCTCCGAGCGGCTCGCCGAGTTGTGCCGGGAGCAGCCCACCACGCTGTTCGGCACGCTGGTGGCGGCCGTCCAGCTGCTGCTGTCCCGCTACGCCCGCCAGCGGGACGTGGCGGTCGGCACGATCGTCTCCGGCCGCGACCGGGTCGAACTGGAGAACGTGCTGGGCTACTTCGTCAACACCCTCGTCCTGCGCGGCGAGGTCCGCCCGGAGGCGACGGTCGGGGAGTTCCTGGCCGGGACCCGGCGCACCGTGCTGGAGGCCCTGACCCACCAGGAACTGCCGTTCGACCGGCTGGTCGAGGAGCTGCAGCCGGAGCGGGACCCGGGCCGCACCCCGCTGTTCCAGGCGGGGGTGACGCTCAAGCGGGTGCAGGCCGTCGAGTCGCGCGGGCTGCGGGCCGAGGAGGTCCGGCTGCCCAGGATCAACGCCATGTTCGACCTGGGCTTCGAGTTCGAGGAGCGGGACGGCGAGCTGTCCTGCCGGCTGGAGTACAACACCGACCTGTTCGACCGCACCACCGCCGAGCGGATGGCCGAGCACGTGCTGGTGCTGCTGGCGGGGCTCTCCTCCGGCGCGCACCGCACGCTGGGCGAGCTGCCGCTGATGACGGAGGAGGAGCGGCGGCTGGTCACCGAGCGGTGGAGCGGCCCCGCGGCCCCGCCCGCCGGGCGCGACCACCCGAGCGTGCCCGCGATGCTGGCCGAGCAGGTCCGGCTGCGCCCGGGGGCGACCGCCCTGGTGAACGGCGACCGCACCCTCACCTTCGAGGAACTGCACGCGTGGGCCGACTCGCTCGCCCACCGTCTGGTGCGGTGGGGGGTCCGCCCGGGCAGCGTCGTCGCCGTGCGCACCCGCCGCGGCCCGGAGATGACCGTCGGCCAGCTGGCCGTCCTCAAGGCGGGCGCCGCCGCCCTGCCGCTGGACCCGGCCGTCCCGGCGGACCGGGCCGACTACATCCTGCGCGACGCCGCCGTGCGCGTCGTCGTCACCCAGCGGGAGCTCGCCGACGGCCCGGTGCCCGAGGACGGCCTGGTGCTGTACGTCGAGGACGACGACGGCCAGGACGCGGGCGGACCGCCCGAGGTCCGCACCGGCCACGGCGACCTCGCGTACGTGTTCTACACCTCGGGCTCCACGGGCCGGCCCAAGGGCGTGCAGATCGAGCACGGCAACGTGCTGAACCTGATGCGGTGGTACCACGAGCACTACCGGGTGGGACCGGAGGACCGGGCCTCGCAGCTGGTCGCGCCGGGCTTCGACCCGACCGTGCTGGAGCAGTGGGCCAACCTCTCCGCCGGGGCCGGCCTGTGGTTCGTCCCCGACGAGGCGCTCGACGACCCCTACCTGCTCACCGAGTGGATCGTGGCCAACCGGATCACGCTCGCCGTCGTCCCGGCGCCGCGGCTGGAGTCCGTGCTGGACCAGCCCGGCGTCTACCGGGGAGCGCTGCGCTACATGCTCACCGGCGCGGACGTGGTCCGCCGCCGGCTGCCCGCGGACGCCCCGTTCACGCTGGTCAACCACTACGGCCCGACCGAGACCACGGTGCTGACCACGGCGGCCGTGCTGCGCGAGCGCGGGGACGCCAGTGACGAACGGCTGCCGTCCATCGGCTCGGCCATCGCCGGGACCCGCACCTACGTGCTCGACGAGCACCAGCGCCCGGTGCCGGTCGGCGTGCCCGGCGAACTGTACGTCGGCGGCCTCGGCGTGGCCCGCGGCTACCTCAACCGGCCGGAGCTGACCGCCGAACGCTTCGTCCGCACCGCGTTCGCGCCGGGAGAACGGCTGTACCGCACGGGCGACCTCGTGCGCTGGCTGCCCGACGGCGAACTGGACTTCATGGGACGCCTGGACAACCAGGTCAAGGTCCGCGGCTACCGCATCGAACTGGGCGAGGTGGAGACCGCCCTGCTGCGGCTGCCCGGCGTGGCCAAGGCCGCGGTGGTGGCCGAGACCGGCGGCTCCGGGTCCGCGGTGCTGACCGGGTACGTCGTGCCGGACGGCGCCGGCGAACCCGACCCCGAGCAGCTGCGGGAGAAGCTCGCCGCCGACCTGCCCGAGTACATGGTCCCGGCGCACCTGCTCGTCCTGGCGGCCTTCCCGGAGACCACCAGCGGCAAGATCGACCGCAACGCCCTGCCCAAGCCGTCCGCCAGGCCCGGCCACCGGCGCACCTACACCGCGCCCCGCAACGCGGTGGAACGGGCGCTGACCGCCGTCTGGGAGGAGGTCCTGGACACCGAGCGGATCGGCGTCCTGGACGACCTGGCCGCCCTGGGCGCCAGCTCCGTCCTCACCCTGCTGACCGTCTCCCGCATCCGCGAGGTCTTCGGCGTCACCGTCTCGGTGCGCGAGGTCTTCACCGCACGGAACGTCGCCGACCTGGCCGGCGTGGTCCGCACCAAGGCCCGCGCCCAGCTGCGCCGGCCCGAGCCGGACGCCGCCACCCGCACCAGCGCCCGAGGGGAATGACATGTACGACCAGACCGCCGGTGCACCCGAACCGGACGACTTCGACCTCATGGACGACGCCGCCCTCGACGCGCTGCTGGAGCAGCGGCTGAACGACCGGGCGGGCGCGGCGCAGGAGCGGACCGACACCCTCCGGCCCGTCGACGACGACCTGCCCGCCCCGCTCTCCTTCGGGCAGGAGCGGCTGTGGTTCCTCGACCGCTACGAGTCCGGCGGCATCGAGTACAACTCGGCCGTCGGGCTGCACCTGCGCGGCGAGCTGGACACCGCGGCCCTCACCGCCGCGCTCGGCCGGCTCGTCGAGCGCCACGAGCCGCTGCGCACCACCTTCGCCGTCGTCGACGGCCGGCCGCGGCAGGTGGTGCGCCCGGCCGCCCCGGTCGACCTCGACGTGCGGGACCTGACGGACCTGCCCGAGCGGGACCGGCCGGCGCGGGCGGACGACCTGCTGCGGGCCGAACTGGGCCGCCCCTTCGACCTCGTCGAGGGGCCGCTGCTGCGGGCCGTGCTGCTGCGCCTGGGCGCCACCGAGCACACCCTGCTGGTCAACATGCACCACATCGCCGCCGACGGCTGGTCCAAGGGCGTGTTCGCCCGCG
Organism: Kitasatospora sp. NPDC002543; assembly: GCF_053594915.1. Taxonomy (NCBI): domain Bacteria; kingdom Bacillati; phylum Actinomycetota; class Actinomycetes; order Kitasatosporales; family Streptomycetaceae; genus Kitasatospora; species Kitasatospora sp. NPDC002543. The sequence goes on from NZ_JBSFWR010000024.1 coordinate 47,632, forward strand.
AGCTGGGCGTGTTCTACGCGGACGCGGACGCGGACGCGGCGCAGGGCCGGGACGGCGGGCTGCCGCCGCTGCCGGCGCGCTACCGCGACTACGCCGCCTGGCAGCGCGAGCAGCTGACCGACGACCGGCTGGAGTCCGAACTCGCCTACTGGAAGGGCACCCTGGCGGACGTCGAGCCGCTGGAGCTGCCCACCGACCGGCCCCGGCCCGCCGTCCGCACCACCAACGGGGCGCTGGCGCCGTTCCGCGTCCCGGCCGAGGTCGGCCGGGCCCTGGCCGACCTCGGGAAGCGGCACGACGGCACCCTGTTCTCGGTGCTGGTGGCCGCCACCCAGGTGCTGCTGGCGCGCTACTCCCGGCAGCGGGACATCGCCGTCGGCACCGTCTCCATGGGGCGGGAGCGCAGCGAACTGGAGCCGCTGGTCGGCTTCTTCGTCAACACCCTGGTGCTGCGCTCGGAGGTGGACGCCGACCTGCCCTTCACCGAGTTCCTGGGCCGGGTCACCGACACCGTGTGGGACGCCCTCGCCCACCAGGACCTGCCCTTCGACCGGCTGGTGGACGCGCTGCGCATCGAGCGGGACCCGAGCCGCACCCCGCTGGTGCAGGCCGCGGTCGTCCTGCAGAACACCCCCGCGGGGGAGGTCGAGCTGCCCGGCCTGGACGTGACGGAGTTCCGGCCGCCGTCGGTGTCCTCGATCTTCGACCTGACGCTGGAGTTCGCCGAGACCGCCTCAGGGGAGCTGACCGGCACCGTCGAGTACAACACCGACCTGTTCGACGCCGGGACGATGGCCCGCTTCACCGGGCACCTCGGCGAACTCCTCGCGGGCATCGCCGCCGACCCGGCCCGCCCGGTCGGGGACCTCCCGCTGCTGACCGCCGAGGAGGACCACCTCCTCGCCCGCGAGTGGGGCGACAACCGGATCCCGTACCCGGCCGACGCCACCGTGCACGGCCTGGTCGCCGACCGGGCCCGGAGCGGCCCCGACGCCGTCGCCGTCGACGGCCCGGCCGGCCGGCTGTCCTACCGCGAGCTGGAGGAGCGCGCCAACCGGCTCGCCCGCCACCTCGTGGCCCGCGGCGCCGAGCCCGGCGGCCACGTCGCGGTCTGCCTGCCGCGCGGCGCCGACTTCTACGTGGCGCTGCTGGCCGTCCTCAAGGCGGGCTGCGCCTACGTGCCGCTGGACCCGGACCACCCGGCCGAGCGGCTGGCGCACATCCTGGACGACACCCGGGCACCGCTGTGCCTCACCGACCGGGACCTCGCCGGCCGGCTGCCCGCCGGCCGCACCGGCACCGTCCTGCTGGACGAGGAGGCCGAGGCGATCGCCGCCCTCCCGCAGGACGACCCCGGGGTGGCCGTCGGCCCCGGCGACGCGGCGTACGTGCTGTACACCTCCGGCTCCACCGGCACGCCGAAGGGCGTCGTCGTCGAGCACCGCTCGATCGTCCGGCTGGTCAGCGGCAACGACTACGCGCCGCTGCACCCGGACGACGTGGTGGCCCAGGCCGCCGACGTCACCTTCGACGCCGCCACCTTCGAGATCTGGGGCGCCCTGACCGCCGGCGCCCGGATCGTCCCGGTGGACCGGGAGACCCTGCTGGACGCCCGGGCGCTGACCGCGGCGATCGACCGGCTGGGCGTCACCACCATGTGGCTGACCGCCGGGCTGTTCGACCAGGTGGCGGCCGTCGACCCGGCCGCCTTCGGCAAGCTGCGCAACCTGCTGTTCGGCGGGGACGCCGTCAACCCGCGCCGGGTGGCCCAGGTCCTCGCGGCCGCGCCGCCGCAGCGCCTGGTCAACGGCTACGGCCCCACCGAGACCACCACCTTCGCGACCTGGCACCACGTCGTCGAGGGCGACGGGACCACCCCCGTCCCGATCGGCCGGCCCATCGCCAACACGTCGGTGCACGTCCTGGACGAGCGCCGCTCGCGGGTGCCGGTCGGCGTCCCCGGGGAGCTGTACATCGGCGGTCCGGGCGTGGCCCGCGGCTACCTCAACCTGCCCGAGCTGACCGAGGAACGGTTCTGCGCCGACCCGTACTCCGACACCCCGCAGGCCCGCCTCTACCGCACCGGTGACCTGGTGCGCTGGCGCTCCGACGGCACCCTGGAGTTCCTGGGCCGCACCGACCACCAGGTCAAGGTGCGCGGCTACCGCATCGAACCGGGCGAGATCGAGTCCGTCCTCGAACAGCATCCGGCGGTCTCCGCCGCCGTGGTGACGGTCCGTCAGGACGGCGGCCGCAAGCAACTCGTCGGCTACGTGCGGCAGTCCGACGGCGGGCAGGTCGACCCGGCCGGGCTGCGCGCCTTCGCCGAGTCCCGGCTGCCCGGCTACCTGGTGCCCTCCGCCCTCGTCGTCCTCGCCGAGTTCCCGCTCACCGCCAGCGGCAAGCTGGACCGGCGGGCCCTGCCCGCGCCCACCGAACAGCACACCCCCGGGGCCGACTTCACCGCCCCGGCCGGCGAGGCCGAGCAGGCCCTGGCCCGGGTGTGGACCGAGGTGCTCGGCATCGAGCGGGTCGGCACCCGCGACAACTTCTTCGACCTCGGCGGGGACTCCATCCTCAGCATCCAGGTCGTCGCCAAGGCCCGGCAGGCCGGGTGGGAACTCACCTCCAAGGACGTCTTCGCCCGGCAGACGGTCGCGGAGCTGGCGCGGGCCGCCGTCCCGGTCACCGCCGCGGTCGACACCGCGCCGGTCACCGGGGAGGCGCCGCTCACCCCCGTGCAGCGCTGGTTCTTCGCCCACCACACCCGCGCCCCGCACCACTTCAACCAGTCGGTGCTGCTCACCCTCGCCCCGGGCACCGACGAGCGGGCGCTGGCCGAGGCACTGCGCGCGGTGGTCACGCACCACGACGCGCTGCGGATGCGCTTCCCCGGCCGGGGCGCCGCCCTGCGCCAGGTCAACCTGCCGGTGGGGGAGGACATCGCCCTGGAGCGGGTCGACCTCGGCCACCTGGCGGCCGGGGAGCGGCGCGACGCCGAGGCCGCGCTGGCCGAACAGGCCCAGGCCGGCCTGGACGTCGAGGACGGGCCGCTGCTGCGCGCCGTGCTGTTCGCCGGCGCGCCGGACGAGCCGTCCCGGCTGTTCCTGACCGTCCACCACCTGGTCGTCGACGGGGTGTCCTGGCGGATCCTGCTGGACGACCTGGAGCGGGCGGTCTCCCAGGCGGCGGCCGGCCGGCCGGTGGACCTGGGAGCCAAGACCACCTCCTTCCTCGACTGGGCCCGCCGACTGGCCGGGCACGTCGCGGACGGCGGGTTCGACGCCGAAGCGGACCACTGGCGGGAGGTGGCCGCCCTGCCGGCCGCCGCCCTGCCGGTCGACCGCGACGGCGAGAACACCATGGCGGCGGTGCGCGAGGTGCGCGCCGGGCTGGACGCCGAGGCCACCGACGCCCTGCTGCGGCAGGTCCCGGCGGTCTACCGCACCCAGGTCAACGACATCCTGCTCGCCGCGCTCGGCCGGACCCTGTGCCGGTGGACCGGCGAGGAGCAGGTGGTCGTCGACCTGGAGGGGCACGGCCGCGAGGAGATCCTCGACGGGGTCGACGTCTCGCGGACCGCGGGCTGGTTCACCTCGATCTTCCCCGTCCTGCTGAGCGCCCCGCACGGGGCCGGCGCGGGCGACCTGATCAAGTCGGTGAAGGAGGGCCTGCGGGCCGTCCCGCAGCGCGGCATCGGCTACGGCGGGCTGCGCTACCCGGCCGACGGCCCGTCCGCGCTGCCCGAGTGCGCCCCCGCCGTCAGCTTCAACTACCTGGGGCAGTGGCAGGACGTCGCCGACGACGGCCTGTACGCGGCCGTCGAGTTCGACTTCGGCCGGGACCACAGCCCGCTCGAGCTGCGCCCGCACCTGCTCGACATCGTCGGCGAAGTGCGCGGCGGCCGACTGGAGTTCACCCTCCACTACGCGAGCGACGTGCACGACGAGGCGACCGTGCGGGCCCTGGCCGACGGACTGGTCGACGCGGTGCGCGCCCTGATCGGCCACTGCCTGCGGCCGGGAGTCGGCGGCGCCACCCCCTCCGACTTCCCGCTGGCCGGCCTCGACCAGGCCGCCGTGGACCGCCTGGTCGGATCCGGCGACCGGGTCGAGGACGTCTACCCGCTCACGCCCATGCAGAGCGGCATGCTCTTCCACGCCCTCACCGAACCCGACGGCGCCTACCTCGATCACGTCTCCTTCCTGCTGGAGGGCGCCGGCGACACCGACGCGCTGGGCACGGCCTGGCAGCGGGTCGTCGAGGCGACCCCGGCCCTGCGCACCCACCTGGTGTGGGAGGGCGTCGACCGCCCCCTGCAGGTCGTCCGCTCCGACGTCCGTCCGGACGTCCGGACGCTCGACTGGCGCGGCCTCGACGAGAAGGAACGGGCGCGTCTGCTCACCGAGTTGACGGCGCAGGAGCGGCGCGCCGGGCTGGACCTGGCGGCCGGCCCGCTGAGCCGCGTGGTGCTGGCCCGGGAGGCCGACGACGCCACCCGGGTGGTGTGGACCTTCCACCACGTCGTCCTCGACGGCTGGAGCATCTCCCGGATCCTCGGCGACCTCTTCGCCCACTACCGGGCACTCGCCGACGGCACGGCGGTGCCCGAGGACACCCTCCGGGCCCGGCCCCCGTTCCGCGACTACGTCCAGTGGCTCGCCCGCCAGGACGCCGCCGCGGCCGAGGGGCACTGGCGCCGGGTGCTGGCCGGGCTGACCTCGCCCACCCCGCTGCCCTACGACCGCCGCCCCGCCCCGGGCCACCAGTCCGAGGCCGCCGACCGGATCCGGGTGGAGCTCGCGCCGGAGGACTGCGCCGCGCTCTCCGAGCGCGCCCGCGGCCACCGGCTCACCCTCAACACCATGGTGCAGGGTGCCTGGGCGCTGCTGCTGTCCCGCTACAGCGGTGAGGAGGACGTCTGCTTCGGCTCCACCGTCGCGGGGCGCCCGGCCGACCTGCCCGGCGTGTCGGAGATGGTCGGCAACTTCCTCAACACCATTCCGGTGCGCACCCGGGCGGCCAAGGACCAGGACGTGCTGGCCTGGCTGCGGCAGCTCCAGGACGAGCAGGTCGAGGCCCGCGGCTACGAGTACTCACCGCTGACCCAGGTGCAGGCCGCCTCCGAACTCCCGCGCGGCACCCGGCTCTTCGACAGCATCGTGGTCTTCGAGAACTACCCGGGCAACGGCCAGGCCGCGGCCGAGCACGGACTGGCCGTCACCGGCGTCACCGCGGTGGACACCACCAGCTACCCGCTGGACCTGACCGCCTACCTCGACGGCGACCGCCTCGCCCTCCAACTCGCCTACGACGCCGCCCTGTTCGACGGCGAGCGGGTATCGCGGATGGCCGATCACCTGGCCGAGCTGCTGCGCGGCATGGCCCACGGACCGGACCGGACCGTGGCGGAGCTGCCGATGCTCCCCGAGCGGGAACGGGAGCTGCTGCTCGGCGGGCTGAGCGGCTCGACGCTGCCCTTCGACCGCGACACCTGCCTGCACCAGCTGATCGCCCGGCAGGCCCGGCGCGTCCCGGACAACGACGCGGTGGTCTTCGGCGGAGCCACGCTGAGCTACGCCGAACTGGACGAGATGGCGGACCGGCTGGCCCAGGAGCTCGCCGCGCGCGGCGTGGGCGCCGGCTCGGTCGTCGCGATCTGCGTGGAGCGCGGGCTGCACATGGTCGTCGCCCTGCTCGGCGTGCTCAAGGCCGGCGGCGCCTACCTGCCGCTGGACCCGGCCCACCCCGCCGACCGGCTGGAGTACGTCCTGGCCGACAGCGCCGCCGCCCTGGTGATCACCCAGTCCGCGGTGGCCGGCCGGATCCCCGGCGAGGTGCCGCTGCTGCGCCTGGACGAGGAGTGGCCGCGGATCGCCCGGCTCCCCGCCCGGACCCCGGACTCCGGCGTCACCCCCGGCCACCCCGCCTACCTGATCTACACCTCCGGCTCCACCGGGCGGCCCAAGGGCGTCCTGGTCGAGCACCGCAGCGTGGCGTTCGCCGCCGAGTCCTGGAAGCTGGTGTACCGGACCGGGGAGGAACCGCCCGCCCGCCAGCTCAACGTCGCCAGCATGTCCTTCGACGTGTTCGTCTCCGACCTGGCGCACGTGCTCTGCCACGGCGGCGCGCTGGTCATCGCGCCCGCCGAGGCCACCACCGAGCCCGGGCAGCTGCTGGACCTGATGCACAGCGCCCGGGTCACCCACCTGGAGACCGTCCCCTCCCTGGCCAACGCGCTGGTCGAGGAGGCCGAGCGGCGCGGCACCGGACTGCCGCCGCTGCGCTTCCTCGCCGTCGGCTCCGACAACTGGCGCACCCAGGACTGCCGCCGACTGCTCGCGCAGACGGCCGAGGGCACCGTCGTCCTCAACTCCTACGGCGTCACCGAGGCCACCGTCGAGTCCTGCGCGTACGTCGTGCACGCGGACCGGCTGCCGGACGGCCCCGGCGTACCGGTCGGGCAGGCGATCCCCGGCGTGCGCACCTACGTCCTCGACGAGGCGGGCCGGCCGGTGCCGGCCGGCGTGGTCGGCGAGCTGTACCTGGGCGGCCCCGGCGTGGCCCGGGGCTACCTGAACCGGCCCGAGCTGACCGAGGAGCGGTTCCTGCCCGACCCCTTCTCGGCCGAGCCCGGAGCCCGGCTGTACCGCACCGGCGACATGGTCCGGCGCCGGGCCGATGGCGACATCGAGTTCGCCGGCCGGGCCGACGACCAGGTCAAGATCAGGGGCTTCCGGATCGAACTGGCCGAGGTCGAGGCCGCCCTGCGGCGCCACCCCGCGGTGGCCGACGCGGTGGTCGCCGCGCGCACCGACGGCGGCACCCCGGCCCGGCTGGTCGGCTACGCCGTGACCGCGGCGGGACACCCGTTCGCCGCTGCCGAGCTGCGCGCCCACCTGGAGGACGTGCTGCCGCGCTACATGGTGCCCGCGGTGCTCGTCGAACTGGCCGCACTGCCGCTGAACAGCAACGGCAAGGTCGACCGCCGTGCCCTGCCCGCCCCGGCCCCGGAGGCGGCGCGCGGCAGCGGGCACCTGGCACCGCGCAACCCCGTGGAGGAGGCCCTCGCCGAGGTCTGGGCCCAAGTCCTCCGGGTCGACCGGGTCGGGGTCGAGGACAACTTCTTCGACCTCGGCGGCGACTCCATCCTGAGCATCCAAGTCGTGACCCGAGCACGGCAGAAGGGGATCACATTGTCGTCCAAGGACTTGTTCGCCCATCAGACGGTCGCCGAGCTGGCGTTCGCGACGACCGCCGCCGACCCGGCCGGGAAGACCGTCGAGACCCGGCGCTCCGAGCCGGCGGTGGGCCGGGTACCGCTGACCCCGATCCAGCGCACCTTCTTCGACCGCCACCGGGTCGCGCCCCACCACTCCACCATGTCGGTGCTCGTCACCCTCTCCGGGGCGCCGGACACCGCCGCGCTGCGCCGCGCCCTCGACGCCCTGCTCGACCACCACGACCAGCTGCGCGCCCGCTACACCAGCGCGTACGGGCGGTGGCAGCAGGAGGTGACCGCCCCGGGCGCCGGCTGGCCGCTGGAGGAGGTCGACCTGGCCGGGCACGACGCGCCCGAGGAGGAGATGCACCGGGCCGCGACCGCCGCCCAGGCCGGCTTCGACCTCGCCGCCGGCCGCCCGGTCGCCGCGGTGCTCTTCCACCCCGGCGAGGGCCGCGACCACCAGCTCTTCCTGACCGCCCACCACCTCGTGGTCGACGCGGTGTCCTGGCAGCTGCTGCTCACCGACCTGGAGACCGCCTACGCGCAGGCCGCGGCGGGCCGGACGGTCGACCTGGGCGAGCGCACCACCTCCTTCCGCGACTGGGCGCTGCGGCTGTCCGAGCACACCGCGGCGGGCGGCTTCGACGGCGAGCTCGACCACTGGGTGGCCACCGGCCGCCGGGCCGAGGCGGCCCTGCCGGTCGACCGCCCCGGCGAGGCGACGATCGCCTCGGCGGGCGAGGTGCGGGTGACCGTCGGCGAGGAGGACACCCGGGCGCTGCTGCACGACGTCCCGGCGACCTACCGCACCCAGGTCAACGACGTCCTGCTCACCGCGCTCGGCACCGCGCTGGCCGACTGGACCGGCCGCGGGAGCGTGCTGTTCGACCTGGAGGGCCACGGCCGCGAGGACCTCTTCGACGACGTCGACACCAGTCGCACGGCCGGCTGGTTCACCAGCGCCTTCCCGGTGGCCCTCACCCCGTCCGGCGCGGACTGGGGCGAGCGGCTGAAGCAGGTCAAGGAGCAGCTGCGCGCCGTACCGGGGCGCGGCATCGGCTACGGCGCGCTGCGCCACCTGAGCCCGGCCGGCTCACCGGCCGAGATCCTCGCCGAGGCCCCGTCGGCGCAGGTGTGCTTCAACTACCTGGGCCAGGAGGACGAGCCGGCCGCCGACGGCGGACTCGTCCGCGGCGCCCGGCTGGGCTTCGGCACCGAGCAGGCGCCCGAGGAGACCCTGGAGTACCTCCTGGACGTCGTCGCCCAGGTCAGGGCCGGCCGGCTGGAGATCAGCCTGTACCACTCCTCGGCCGTGCACGACACCGCGACCGTCGAGCGGTTCGGCGAGCGGCTGGTCGCCGCGCTGCGCGGCATCGTCGCGCACTGCGCCGAGGCCGGGACGGGCGGCGCCACGCCCTCGGACTTCCCGCTGGCCAAGGTGGACCAGACGACCCTGGACCAGCTCACCGCGCACGGCGGCCGCATCGACGACCTCTACCCGCTGACGCCCATGCAGGGCGGGCTGCTGTTCCACAGCCTCAGCGAGCCCGGCGAGAGCATCTACCTGGGCCACCTGTCGTTCGTCCTGGACGGCGTCGACGACCTGAACGCGCTGGCCGAGGCCTGGCAGCTGCTCACCGACCGCAACGCGATCCTGCGCACCGCCGCCGTCTGGGAGAACGTGGACGACCCGCTGCAGGTGGTGTACCACGACGTCCGGATGCCGGTGCAGCTCCTGGACTGGACGGGCCTCACCGAGGCCGAGCGGGCCGAGAGCTTCGAGCGGCTCCTCGACGAGGAGCGGGCGCGCTCCATGGACCTCACGGTCGCGCCGCTGTCCCGGGTCGTCCTGATCGCCGAGACCGAGCGCAGCGTGCGCACCGTGTGGACCTCGCACCACGTGCTGCTGGACGGCTGGAGCAGCGCGGACCTGCTGGCCGAGCTGCTGGAGCACTACCTGCGGGTGCGCGGCCTCAAGGACGGCCCGCTGCCGGCCCGCCGGCCCTTCCGGGACTACGTGGCCTGGCTGGACCGGCAGGACCCGAGGGCCGCCGAGCGGCACTGGCGCGGCGTCCTGGAGGGCCACACCGAACCGACCCCGCTGCCGGTCGACCACGACCTGCCGGGCACCGAGTGGACCGGGTCGCGGGCACGGATCTCCTTCCAGTTCGAACAGGAGACCTCCGACCTCCTCGCCGAGCTGATCAAGCGCCACCGGCTGACCGTCAACACGCTCGCGCAGGGCGCCTGGGCGCTGCTGCTGTCCCGCTACTCGGGGCGCACCGACGTGTGCTTCGGCTCGGCGGTGTCCGGACGGCCCGCCGACCTGCCCGGCGTCGAGACGATCGCCGGCATCTTCATCAACAACATCCCGGTGCGCACCCGGGTCACCCCCGAGAGCCGGCTGCTGGACTGGCTGGCCGAACTGCAGCGGGAGCAGACCGAGGCGCGCAGCCACGAGTTCGTGTCGCTGTCGCAGATCCGCGGCTGGGCCCAGGTCCAGGCCGGCACCAGCCTGTACGACAGCTACATCGTCGTCGAGAACTACCCGTACGAGGGCGAGATGGGCGCCGAGTACGGGGTGAGCCTGCGGGACCCGCAGGCCATGGAGTTCACCAACTTCCCGATGGTGCTGGCGGTGTTCCCGGCCGGGCGGCTGGCCTTCCGGCTCGCCTACGACCCGGTGCTGTTCGAGCCGGAGACCGCCGAGCGCGTCCTGAACGACCTGCGGGCCGTGCTGGAGGAGATCGCCCGGGAGCCGGAGCGCACCCTCGGCCGGCTCGGCGAGCTCAGCGCCGAGCACCGGCAGGAGGCCATCACCGCGCACCAGGGCCCGCGGATCGCCTTCGACGACCGCCCGGTGCACCTGCAGTTCGCCGAGCAGGCCGAGCGCACCCCGCAGGCCGTCGCCGTCGCCGACCGCGAGGGCCGGCTGACCTTCGCCGAACTCGACGCCGCCGCGAACCGGTTGGCGCACCACCTGGCCGAGCGGGGCGTCGGCGCCCAGACCCCGGTGGCGGTGCTGCTGGAGCGCGGCACGGACCTGGTCACCGCGCTGCTGGCGGTGCTCAAGGCCGGCGGCACCTACTCGCCGGTCGACCCGGCCGCGCCCGCCGAGCGGCTGGCGCTGCTGCTGGAGGACACCGCGGCCCCCGTCGTGATCACCCACGCCGCGCTGCGCGAGCGGCTGCCGCGGGGCGCCACGGTGGTGACCCTGGACGAGGAGCGGGAGGCGATCGTGGCCCGGCCCGGCACGGCGCCTTCGAGCGCCGTCTCCCCGGACGACGCCGCGTACGTCATCCACACCTCCGGTTCGACCGGGCGCCCCAAGGGCGTGGTGGTCGAGCACCGGAGCCTGGCCAACCTGCTGGACAGCCACCGGCGCACCGTCTTCGGCCCGGTCCGGGAGACCGCGCAGGGCCGGCCGGTCCGGGTGGCGCACCTGGCCCCGGCGTCCTTCGACGCCTCCTGGAACCCCGTGCTGTGGCTGGTCGACGGCAACGAGCTGCACATCGTCGACGACACCACCCGCCGGGACGCCCAGGCCCTCGCCGACTACGTCGTCGAGCACGGCGTCGAGTTCCTGCAGACCACCCCGTCCTACGTCCAGCAGCTGTTCGACACCGGCCTGCTGGAGCGGCCCGGGCTGCGGCTGCGCGGACTGGCGCTGGGCGGCGAGCCGATCGGCCAGGCGCTGTGGGACCAGCTGCGGGCCCGCCCCGAGCTGGTGAGCTTCAACTTCTACGGCCCGACCGAGTGCACGGTGGACGCCGTGATCACCCGGCTCGCCGACAGCACCCGCCCGGTGCTGGGCCTCCCCGTGCAGAACACCCGGGCCTACGTCCTGGACGAGGAGCTCAAGCTGCTCCCGGTGGGAGCCCCCGGCGAGCTGTGCCTGGCCGGCGCCGGACTGGCCCGGGAGTACCTGGGCCGGCCCGAGCTGACCGAACGCGCCTTCGTCCGCGCCCCGTTCGGCTCCGGCGAGCGGCTGTACCGCACCGGCGACCGGGTGCGCCGGCTGCCCGACGGCACGCTGGAGTACCTGGGCCGCCTGGACCACCAGATCAAGCTGCGCGGCTACCGCATCGAGCCGGGTGAGATCGAGTACGCGCTGGCCGGCCACCCCGGCGTCGAGGAGGCGGTCGTCGCCGTCCTCGGCGAGGGCGAGGCCAGGCGCCTGGCGGGCTACGTCCGGGTCGCCGACCCGGCGGCCTTCGACGCCGAGGCGGTGACGGGCCACCTCGCCGAGCGGCTGCCGGACTACATGGTGCCGCCCGTGCTGGTGCCGCTGGCGCAGTTCCCGCTCAACCCCAACGGCAAGGTGGACCGCAAGGCCCTGCTGGAGACGGGCACGCCGCAGGCCGAGGGCTCCGGCTACGTGGAGCCGCGGACCGACACCGAGAAGGCGCTGGCGAAGATCTGGGCCGACGTCCTGGAGGTGGACCGGGTCGGCGCCCACGACAACTTCTTCAGCCTCGGCGGGCACTCCATCCTCAGCCTGAAGACGCTCTCCCAGATCAAGCGGGCCTTCGGCGTCCGGCCGACGTTCCGCGAGCTGCTGGACACCCCGACGCTCGCCGGCTTCGCCGAGCTGATCGAGGAGACCCTGCTGCGGGAGCTGGAGAAGGCCGCGGCCGCGGACGCCGGGGCGGGCGACGCCGACACGGAACGGAAGGCCTGAGCCGTGACCACATCACGCGAAGACCGGATCGCCGCACTGCCCGCGCACCTGCGCGAGCAGCTGCTGCGCCGGATGTCCGGGGCGTCCGCGCCGGACGAGGGGGCCGACGCCGGGCCGGCCGAGGAACCGGCCATCCCGGCGGCCCCCCGGGACGAGCCGCTGCCGATGTCCTTCTCCCAGCAACGCCTCTGGTTCCTCAGCGAGTTGGACCCGGAAGCGGTCGGCTACAACTCCTGCTTCGGGCTGCGGCTGACCGGCGAGCTCGACGCCGGGGCGCTGCGGGACGCCCTCGCCGGGGTGGTGCGGCGCCACGAGGCGCTGCGCACCACCTTCGACACGGTGGACGGCCTGCCGGTGCAGGTCCCGCACGAGGAGGTCGAGCTGCCCTTCGAGCGGATCGACCTGGGCGCCCTCGACGACGCCGGCCGGCAGGCGGAGCTGGACCGCGCCGTCGCCCGGGACCTCTCCCGGCCCTTCGACCTGCGCACCGGCCCCCTGCTGCGGGCCCTGCTGGTCCGCCTGGCCGAGCGGGAGCACGTCCTCGTGCTGACGCTGCACCACATCAACCACGACGGCTGGTCGATGAGCGTCGTCACCCGGGAGCTCGGCGAGCTGTACCGGGCCGGCCGCGAGGGCCGGCCGGCCGACCTGCCGCCCGTACCGCTGCAGTACGCCGACTTCGCGGTCTGGCAGCGCGCCCAGCTCTCCCCGGAGGCGCTGGCGCGCTCGCTCGACCACTGGAAGGAGGAACTGGCCGGCCTGGCGCCGCTGGAGCTGCCGGCCGACCGGCCCCGGCCAGCCGTGCGCACCTCGGCCGGGGACGTGGAGTCCGTCGAGGTGCCGGCCGAGGTGGCCGACGGGCTGCGCGCGCTGTCCCGGCGGTGCGGGGCCACGCTGTTCATGACGCTGACCGCCGCCACCCAGGTGCTGCTGGCACGCTGGAGCGGCCAGTCCGACCTCGCGGTCGGCACCCCGGTGGCCGGGCGCAAGCACCCGGGCCTGGAGGACGTCGTCGGCTTCTTCCTGAACACCCTGGTGCTGCGCGCCCGGCTCGAACCCGGGCGGTCCTTCACCGAGCTGCTGGCGGGCACCCGCGAGACCGTGCTGGAGGCCTTCCAGCACGAGGACGTGCCCTTCGAGCAGGTGGTGGACGCGGTCCAGCCGGAGCGGGACCCGGCCCGGATGCCGCTGGCGCAGGTCCTGGTCGTCCTGCAGAACGCCCCGGAGGCGCGGCTGGAGCTCAGCGGGCTGACCGTCGAGCAGTACCGGCTGCCCCAGGCCAGCACCGGCTTCGACCTGGTCCTCGGCTACGAGGAGCGGCCCGACGGCACGCTCGGCGTGGACGTCGAGTACAGCGGCGACCTGCACGACGCCGCCACGGTGCGGCGGCTGTGCGGGCACCTCGTGACGCTGCTCGGCTCGATCGCGGCCGAACCCGGCCGCCCCTGGGACGAGCTGCCGCTGCTGACCGGCGACGAGTACCGGCAGCTGACCGAGGACTGGGCCCGGACCCCGGCCCCGGCCGTCGAGGACGCCGGCGTGCACGAGCTGATCGCCCGGCGCGCGGCCGAACACCCCGGCGCGATCGCCGTGGAGTGCGGCGAGCGGCAGCTCACCTACGGCGAACTGGACTCGCAGGCGGGCGAGTTGGCCCGTCGCCTGACCGCGCTCGGGGTGGCCCCCGGCTCGGTCGTGGGCGTCTGCCTCGACCGCGGCCCGGAGCAGATCGTGGCCATCCTGGCCGCGCTGAAGACCGGCTCCGCCTACCTCCCGTTGAACGCGGACTTCCCGGCCGCCCGGCGGGCGCTGATGCTCACCGAGACCGAGGCGCCCGTCGTCCTGACCCAGCGCTCCCTGCTGGACGACTTCGCGGGCCTGGCCGCCCGCGCGGTCGCCGTGGACGCGCCGTGGCCCGGGGAGGCCGCCGCGGAGCCGGGCGCCACACCCCGGGTGACCGGGGAGGCGCTGGCGTACGTCATCTACACCTCCGGCTCCACCGGCACCCCCAAGGGCGTGCTGCTGGGGCACCGCGGACTGGTCAACCTGGTCACGACCACCGCCGAGCGGTTCCGGCTCGGGGTCGGCGGCCGGGTGCTCCAGCTCTGCTCGCCCAGCTTCGACGGCGCGGTGTGGGAGATCTTCGTCGCGCTCACCTCCGGCGCCACGCTGTGCCTGCCCGAGCGGGGAGCCGACACGATCGGCCCCGAGTCGGTCGGCCGGCTGGCGAAGGGCGAGCCGGTGGTGATGAGCCTGCCGCCCGCGGCGCTGGCGGCCCTGGACCCGGACGCCCTCGCCGCCGGCTCGACCGTCCTGGCGGTCGGCGACCGCTGCCCGGTCGAGCTGGCCCGCGCCTGGTCGGTCCGGCACCGCTTCGTCAACGGGTACGGGCCCACCGAGGCCACCGTCGGCACCGCCCTGTTCGAGGGCGGGATCCCCGCGGGCGCCGTCCGGCTGTCCGTCGGCAGGCCGATCCCGGGAGCCGAGGTCTTCGTCCTCGACGAGCGGCTGCTGCCGGTGCCCGTCGGCGTGACCGGCGAGCTGTACATCGGCGGACGCGGGGTGGCCAAGGGCTATCTCGGGCGCCCCGAGCTGACCGCGCAGCGCTTCGTCCGCCACCCCTTCAGCGACGACCCGCAGGCCCGGCTGTACCGCACCGGAGACCTCGGCGCCTGGCTGCCCGGCGGGGAGCTCGACTTCCGGGGGCGCACCGACGACCAGGTCAAGATCCGCGGATTCCGGATCGAGCTGGGCGAGATCGAGACCGCGCTGGCCCGGCTGTCCGGCGTGGACCAGGCGTGCGTCCTGGCCCTGGACCACGGCGGGCGCAAGCAGCTCGTCGGCTACGTCGTGCCGGCCGCCGGCGTCGAGCTCGAACCCGGCCGACTGGCCGACGAACTCGGTTCCGCGCTACCGGAGTTCATGGTCCCGTCGACCATCTCCACGCTCGCCGAGCTGCCGCTGACCGTCCACGGGAAGGTGGACCGCAAGGCCCTGGCCGAACTGCCGGTGGCCACCCGGACCGAGCACGTGGCGCCGCGCAACGGGCGGGAGGAGTCCCTGGCGGAGGTCTTCCGCACCGTCCTCGGCGTCGAGCAGGTCGGCGTGCACGACGGCTTCTTCGACCTCGGCGGCGACTCGATCCTCTCCACCCAGGTGGTCGCCCGCGCCCGGCAGGCCGGGCTGGAACTGACGGTCAAGGAGCTCTTCCGGCTCAGGACCGTCTCCCGGCTCGCCGAGGTGGCGCGCACCGCCGGCACCGCCGGGGACCACCGGGACGAACGGCCCGAGACCGGGCCGGTGCCGCTGACACCCGTGCAGCACTGGTTCTTCGAGACCCACCCCGTCAACCCGCACCACTTCAACCAGTCGGTCCTGCTGGAACTCGCGCCCGGCACCGACCCGGCCGCCCTGCGCGCCGCCCTGGCGGCCATCGTGGGCCGGCACGACGCCCTGCGGCTGCGCTTCGGCCGCGCCGAGGACGGCCGGTGGCACCAGGAGGTCGTCGAACACGCCGACGATCGCTGGCAGTTCACGCCCGTCGACCTCTCCGGCACGGCGGACGAGGAGCTGCCCGGGCGGATCGACGAGGCGGTGCTCGCCGCCCAGACCGGCCTGTCCGCCACCGACGGCCCGCTGCTGCGCGCGGTGCTCTTCACGCTCGGCGAGGGCCGGCCGCCGCGGCTCTTCCTGACCGCGCACCACCTCGCCGTGGACGGCGTCTCCTGGCGCGTCCTGCTGGACGACCTGCGGATCGCGTACGGGCAGCTGGCGGCCGGCAAGGAGGCCGACCTCGGCCCGCGCAGCACCTCCTACGGGCAGTGGGCGCGGCGTCTGGAGGAGTACACGGCGGCCGGCGGCTTCGACGACCAGGCCGGGTACTGGCAGGCCGCCACCGCGGGCACCGGGCCGGCCCCCGACCCGGGCCGGGTCGAGGGCTCCCGGGCCGTCCACGAGCGGCTGAGCGCCGAGGAGACCGACGCGCTGCTGCGCAAGGTCCCCGGGGCGCACCGGGCCCGCATCAACGAGGTGCTGCTCGCCGCGCTCGGACGGGCGCTGACCGGCTGGACCGGCCGGGACCGCTCGCTCGTCGAGGTGGAGGGCCACGGCCGGGAGGACCTCCTGGAGGGCGTCGAACTCTCCCGGACGGTCGGCTGGTTCACCGCCGCCCACCCGCTGGCGCTGGCCGTGCCGGCCGACGCCCCGATGTCCGCGGCCGTGCGCACCGTCAAGCGGCAGCTGCGCGCGGTGCCGCAGCACGGCGTCGGCTACGCCGCGCTGCGCCACCTCGCCGCCGACCGGCCGGACCGCCCGGCCCTGGAGCCGGTGCAGGCCCTCGTCGGCTTCAACTACCTGGGGCAGTGGGGCTCCGGATCCACCGGCGACGAGCTGGTGCTGCGGCCCCTCCCGCACGGCGGAGCGGACCACGACCCCGCGGAGCGCCGGGTGCACCCGCTGGACGTGGTCGGTTCGGTGGAGGACGGGCGGATGGAGTTCAGCTGCAGCTACCCCGCGGACCAGTACACCGAGGAGCGCGTCGCCGAACTGCTGCGGGCGATGGTGGACGGGCTGCGCGAGCTGGTCCGCGCCACGCCCTGAACGCCCGCTCCGAGCCCCGGGCGCCGTCCCCGCGTTCCCTACCTTCCTTCGTAACCCTCCCGAGGAGAGACATGACGCACCGAGAGCAGTCCGCCCGCCCCGCCCGCGAGGCCGTCCGGCGCCGCTACCTCATGTGCCGTCCCACGCACTTCGAGGTCACCTACCGGATCAACCCGTGGATGGACCCGGCCAAGCCGGTGGACACCGACCTGGCCGTCGCGCAGTGGGAGAAGCTGCGCGCGCTCTACCTGGAGCTGGGCCACGACGTGGAGCTGATCGAGCCGCTGCCCGGGTACCCCGACATGGTCTACGCGGCCAACGGCGCCACCGTGGTCGACGGCAAGGTCCTGGGGGCCCGCTTCCGCAACGTCGAGCGGTCCGCCGAGGGGCCGGCCTACCTCGACTGGTTCCGGGCCAACGGCTTCACCGCACTGCACGACCCCGAGCACGTCAACGAGGGCGAGGGCGACTTCCTGGTGGCCGGGAGCGTGATCCTGGCCGGCACCGGCTTCCGCAGCACGCCCCAGTCGCACGCCGAGGCCCAGGAGTTCTTCGGCTGCCCCGTCGTCAGCCTGGAGCTGGTCGACGAGCGCTACTACCACCTGGACACCGCGCTGGCCGTGCTCTCCCACGACGAGGTGATGTACAACCCGCAGGCGTTCTCGCCGGGCAGCCGCGCCGTCCTGGAGCGGCTGTACCCCGACGCGGTGCAGGCCTCCCCGGAGGACGCGGCGGTGTTCGGGCTCAACGCGGTCAGCGACGGGCGGCACGTGGTGCTGCCGGAGGCGGCCACCGGGCTGGCCCTCCAGCTGCGCGAGCGCGGCTTCGAGCCGATCGGCATGGACCTGAGCGAGCTCCTCAAGGGCGGCGGCAGCGTCAAGTGCTGCACCTTGGAGATGCGCGAACCCGCTGCCTGACGCCCCGGCGGTGGGGGCGGGGCGCCCCCCCCCCACCGCCCCATCCCCCGAATGACTGGAGAAGTCCTCGTGACCCAGCTGAACGCCACCTCCGACCCGGCAGCGCCCTTCACCGGCGGCCGGGTGGAGGCCGCCCCCGTGGACCCGGAGCCCTTCCTGCTGCGCATCGAGGCCACCGAGCCCGGGGTGCGCCTGGACCGGTGGATCACCGCCAACCGTCCCCGCCTCATCGACGAACTCCGGCGCCACGGCGCCCTGTTGTTCCGTGGCTTCACGGTCGACAGCCCCGAGGAGTTCGGCAGCGCCGCCCGCGCGTACTCGCCCGACCTGCTCGACTACCTGGAGCGGGCGGCGCCGCGCACCGAGATCTCCGACAAGGTCTTCACCTCCACCGAGCTGGCCGCCGACCGGTGGATCGACTTCCACCACGAGATGTCCTACTCCCACAACTGGCCGAGCACGCTGTACTTCTACGGCGACCGGCCGTCCGCCGAGGGCGGCGCCACCCCGGTGGCCAGCGAGCGCGCGGTGTTCCCGAAGATCCCGGAGGAGATCCGCGAGCGCTTCCGGCGCCACGGCGTCGCCTACGTGCGCAACTACAGCCCGGGGCTGGACATCCCGTGGCAGGACGTCTTCCAGACCACCGACCGGGCGGAGGTGGAGGCGTACTGCCGCGCCTCGGACACCGAGTTCACCTGGGTCGGCGAGGACGGCCTGCGCACCCGCTCGGTCCGCCAGGCCGTGGCCCGGCACCCGCACACCGGCGAGACGGTGTGGTTCAACCACGCCCACATGTGGCACGTCTCCACCCTCCCCGAGGAGGTGGCGGAGTACCTCCTGGACGAGTACGGCCCCGAGGGCATGCCCCGCAACGCGTTCTACGGGGACGGCACCCCCATCGAGGACGAGGCGGTGGCGCTGATCGGCAAGCTCTACCAGGAGGCCGCGGTGTCGCTGCCCTGGCAGCGCGGGGACGTCCTGGTGGTCGACAACTTCCTGGCCACCCACGCCCGGGAGCCGTTCAGCGGTGACCGCCGGATCCTGGTGGCCATGTCCGACCTCCACGTCAGCCAGGGGATCTGAGGAGCAGCCGGCGGGTGCCCGGCAGGTGCAGCGAACTGCACTCATTTCTGGGCACCCGCACCCATGCGCGGCAGGGCCTCCGCGGGGGACGATGAAGTCCGTCCGAAGAAGCACGGTGGAAGCCGGTAGGGCCGGCTCCACCGGAAGACGAGCTGCCGGTAGAGGAGCCTGTGGTGGATAAGCTGGCAGCACGACGGAGCACGGCCCGAACGCTTCGACGTCCGGGCCGACGGATGGCGCTCAGCCTGGTCGCAGTCTGCTCGCTCGCCCTCGGGTCGACCGCGTGCAAGGCCGTCTCCGACACCAAGGCGACGGCGGACCGGGTCGAGGTGTGCTCCCGCGTGCTGGGTCTGACACTCTTCAACCCCTTCCCCGACGACACCGACAAGGCCCGCAAGGACGTGCGGGAACGTGCGGACAAGCTCGACGAGCTGGTCAAGAAGGCGCCGGACGACGACCTGCGCAAGGCCATCGAGTCCACGGCGAAGTCGCTGCGCGAAGCCGAGCCGAAGGACCACGACGTCCGTACCGTGATCGGCTACCTGGCCGAACAGAACGACCGGCTCAAGGAGTTGCAGAAGACCTGCACGGACTCGAAGAAGTACTGAGGTCCGTGAGCGGGTCGACCGCGAGCAGGTCGACCATGAACTCGGGTCGCGGATCGAGCGGAGACGCTCACCGCGCGCCCGTCGAACCGCCGGGGCCGGTGTCACCCCCGTACACCGGTCCCGGCACCCGGCTGGGCCGGGCGCCCCAGGACGAACCCCCGGGTCCTGGGGCGCCCTGCCCGCGGTCGACGACCGTCACAGCCGGAAGAAGGAACGGTAGAGGGCCAGTTGGTGGTCCAGGGTGTGGTGGCCGTGGTGGACGCGGTGGCCGAGTGCGGCGGCCGCCGCCAGCAGCGGGGTCTCCGCCGGCTTCATGATGATCTCGGCCACCACCGAGCCGGGCCGCAGGGCCGCGGGGTCGAAGGGCAGCGGATCGCCCGGGGCCATGCCGAGGGGGGTCGCGTTGACCGCGATCTCCGCCGTCGCCAGGTCGGCGACGGGGGAGCCGCTGATCCGGCCGGGCCAGTGGGCGGCGAGCCGCCCGCACAGCCCGTCGAGCCGCCTTTCGTCGAGGTCGTGGACGGACAGGTGGGCGACCCCGGCGTCCAGCAGGGCGACGGCGAGGGCGCTGCCCGCGCCGCCCGCCCCCACCAGGGCCACCCGCCGGCCGACGGGTGAGTGGCCCGCCGCGGTGAGGCCGGCGACGAAGCCGGCGCCGTCGAAGTTGTCGGCCAGCCAGCGGCCGTCCGGCTCGCGCCGGAGGGCGTTGGTGCTGCCGCTGAGCCGGGCGGCCGGGGTGGCCGATCCGGCGAACCCGAGGGCGGCGAACTTGTGCGGGACGGTGACGAGCAGGCCGTCGAGGTTCCGGATGCCGTCGAGCCCGCTGAGCACCCGGGGCAGGTCGGCCGGGGCGGCGTGCACGGGCACCAGGACGGCGTCGACGCCGAGCCGGACGAAGAGCGGGTTGAGCAGCGCCGGCGCCCGCACCTGCTCGACCGGGTCGCCCAGGACGGCGAACAGCCGGGTGGTGCCGCGCACCTCGGGCGTGCCGGGGGGAGCGGTGGTCATGGTGGCCCCTTTCGGTGGGCGCGGTCGGATCAGGCGGCCCTGGAGGCGGTGCGGGCGAGCCCCGGCTCACCGGCCTTCAGGTCGGCGGGCAGGTCCCGGCGGCCCTTGACCCCGAGCTTCCGGTAGACCCGGGTGAGGTGCTGTTCCACGGTGCTGGCGGTGACGTACAGCTTGTTCGCGATCTCCCGGTTGGTGTACCCGCGGATGGCCAGCGAGGCGACCCGGAGCTCGGAGTCGGTCAGGCGCCGGCCGTCGTCGGTCGGCTCGTCGGCCGCCCCGCCCGGCTCGCCGGGGACGGTGAGCAGGTGCCGGCAGAGCGGCAGGGCCTCGCACATCGTCGCCAGGTGCCGGGCCCGGCGGTGGAGCGTGCGCGCCCGCTGGCGGTCGTGCGACGCGTAGTGGGCGTGGCCGAGGTCGGTGAGGGTCCGCGCCTGCTCGTAGATGTCGCCGCTGTCCTCGAACAGCTCCAGCGCCTCGGAGAGCAGCTGGACCTTGCGTCCGGCCGGCCCCGCGGTCGCGAGCAGGTGCAGGGCGAGGGCCCTGGTGCGGGGGGTGCCGGGGCGGGCGAGCTGCTCGTACAGCAGGTTCTTGGCCCGGTCCGGGTTGCCCAGCCGCAGCCAGGCCTCGGCGGCGCTGGTGCGCCACGGCACCAGACCGGGGACGTCCACGCCCCACTCGCGCATCAGTTCGCCGCAGGCCAGGAAGTCGGCCACGGCCGCGTGGTGGTGGTTGGTCGCCAGGTAGTAGTGGCCGCGGGCGTGCAGGTAGTGCAGGCCCCAGCGGGTCCTGAGCATGGCTTCCGGCACGAACTGGGTCAGGCACTCGGCGGCCTCGTCGAAGCGGCCCATCCGCGTGGTGGCGAGGAGCAGGCTGCCCAGCGGGTGACCGACGGCCACGCCCCAGGACTTGGGCGGCATCGCGCGCAGCGCCGCCCGCGCCTGGGCCGCCGCCGCCATCAGGTCGCCGAGCTGGAGGGAGGCCTCGGCCTTGCGCGCGACCAGGACGGCGCGCCAGCGGGGCGAGTCCCCGAAGACCGGGTCGGCCAGCAGCCGGTCGCACCAGTCCCGGGCGTCGCCCGCGCGGTTCGCGGAGATCAGCACCGTGATGGCGAGCGCGGCCGCCTCCTCCGCCCACGGGGTGGGGTGGCCCAGGGTCAGGTCGCCGAGCGCCTCCTCGGCGGCGGCGGCCGCCTCCGCGCCGCGCGCCCTGGTCAGCGCCTGGGCGAGCGAGGCGGCGGGTGCGAGCCACGGATCGACCTCGGAGAGTCCGCCCGCGCCGTGCGGTCGCCCGGTGCCGGACCTCCGCGGCCTGGCGAGGTGGGGGTGGGACCAGGCCAGCCACTGGTCGAGCTCCCAGGCGCCCGGTGCGGCGGCGCCCGGCCCCTCCGCCGGTCCGGTCAGCCGCTCCAGTGCCTGCGTGGCCGCGGCGGCCTGCCCGTGCCACAGCAGCTGCCGGACCAGCGCGACGTGGTCCCGGTGGCTCAGCTGTTCGGCCTGCGCCGCCCCGGCCAGCGGGGTGAGGTGGCGGACGGCGGACGGCGGGTTGGCGCGCCACTCCACCTGGAGCAGCCGGGCGCGGACGGTCGCCCGCGTCCGCTCGTCGGCGCAGGCGCGCAGGGCCAGTTCCAGGAAGTCGGCGGCGGCCCGGTCGTCCCCGTCGGCGATCGCGTGGTCGGCCGCCTCCTGGAGCGCGTCCAGGGCCCACGGCTCCCGGTGGTGGTCGGCCTCGACCAGGTGGCGGGCCACCGAGGCGGCCGGGGCGTCCCGGTGGTGCAGCAGGCGCGAGGCGCCGCGGTGCAGTTCGCAGCGGCGCCGGGGGGAGAGGTCCTGGAGTACGGCGGCCCGGGCCAGCGGGTGCCGGAAGCCGCCGTCGGCCAGGAGCCCGGTGGTGGTCATCGCCTCCAGGGCCGAGGCCACGCTGCCGGCCGGCAGGTCGGCCAGGGCGGCCACCGTCTCGGGCGTGGCGTCGGATCCCAGGACCGCGAGGGCCGCGGCGGTCTCCCCGACGACGCCGGGGCCCCGGCGCAGTTGGCCGACCAGGGCCTGGCCGTACCCGTGGAGCCGGACCCGCCCGGCCGCCAGGTGGTCCTCGACGAGTGCCTGGAGCAGGGCCAGGTTGCCGCCGCTGGCCACCGCGAACTCCTCCGCCAGGTGGAGGCCGGACGGTCCGAGCCGGGCGGCGAGCAGTTCGGCGACGCCGTGGCGGGAGAGCGGGCTGAGCCCGATCCGGTGCAGGTGCGGCAGCCGCAGCAGCTCGGAGCGCAGCGGTGCCACGCCGTCGACGGTTTCCTCGATGGTGAGCAGGACGAGTGCCCGAGCGGTGGAGATCCGGCGCGCGAAGTAGAGGAGGAAGCGGATGGAGGCCTGGTCGGCGTGGTGGACGTCGTCCACGGTGATCACCAGGGGCTGACCGGCCGCCAGTTCGAGCAGGGCCCGGCCGAGCGCCTCGAAGGCCCGGGCGGTGGCGGCGTCGACCGCGCCCGCCCCGGCGCCACCGGGGCGGGGGTCGCGGCCGGCCGCCGTCAGCAGCTCCGTCTGCCGGGCGACCTCGGCCGGCAGCGGCACGCCGTGCAGGAGCTGGTCGAAGACGCCGTACGGCAGCGCGGATTCCGCGGGGGAACCGGCCGCGCGGAGGGCGAGGGCGCCGCCGGCGGTGGCGCGGTGGGTCGTCACGGAAAGCAATCGGCTCTTGCCGCTCGCGGCCGGTCCGTCGATCAGGGCGACACTCCCGCTGCCCTGTGCGCCGTCGCCGATCAGTCGTTCCAGTCGGCTCAGTTGAGCCTCTCGTTCCACCAGTTCCATCGGAGCCCCCTGCGGTGACGACTGGTTTTCTGGTCGCCCGACAGTGGGGCGATTCCTGCCGGTCGGGACGCTATCAAAGCTCCTGATTGGGGGGTCCGGACGGCTTCCATCGGCCGGTAATGGGTTATCCATTCGAGGGGTGGCATTCCCGGTGGATGGTGCGGGCCCTCGCCCGCGGGCCCAAAACCGGGCGGCGGGTAAAATTCTTGCAAAGGTCCCTTTTGCCCTGCTTGTCAGTGACACCGGTCACACCGGTTTGACGGGGTGTTGTGTTGCTTTGTTTACTCAGGGTGCACCCGGGGCCTTGTGTGGCGGGAGTGGTTGGTGGGGACGGCGACCGCCGGGGTGAATGGGCGGGCGGTGGCCCGATTTGCTGTGCACGCGGATGGGGGAGCTGTGCGGTTCAATGTGCTGGGGCCACTCGAAATCATTCACGAGGGTAGCGCCGTATCGCTCGGGGGATTCAACAGGAGAGCGATCCTCGGATATCTCCTGCTCAATTCCGGGCGAATAGTCTCCGTTCGGCAGGTGGTGGCCGCGGTCTGGGGCGACGGTGTGCCGCCCACCGCCCGCAAAATGACCCAGAATGCCATTTCCGACCTGCGCAGGATACTTCAGGCGGATACCGGACGGACCGCGGCGCTGTCCACCCGCACCCCCGGCTACCTGCTGGAGGTGGGCCCGGAGAACCTGGACCTGTCCAGGTTCGAGGCGCTCGCCCGGCACGGCCGGGCCGAACTGGCCGCGGGCGCGCCCGAGAAGGCCTCCGGCATCCTGCGGGAGGCACTGGCGCTGTGGCGCGGACCGGCGCTCGCCGACCTCGCCGAGGCGGGAGTCCGCTGGTCGGAACTGGCCGCCGTGGAGGCCACCCGCCTCGCGGTCTTCGAGGACCGGGTCCAGGCCGAACTCTCCCTCGGCCGGCACCACGACCTGGTCGCCGAACTGGAGGCGGCGGCC
The DNA here is from genome assembly GCF_053594915.1 of Kitasatospora sp. NPDC002543. Taxonomy (NCBI): domain Bacteria; kingdom Bacillati; phylum Actinomycetota; class Actinomycetes; order Kitasatosporales; family Streptomycetaceae; genus Kitasatospora; species Kitasatospora sp. NPDC002543. The sequence continues at coordinate 71,508 of NZ_JBSFWR010000024.1, forward strand.
GCCGCCGAACCCACCCGCGAACGGCTCTGCGGCCAGCTCATGCTCGCGCTCTACCGCTGCGGCCGGCAGCCGGACGCGGTGCTCGCCTACCAGCGCACCCGGACCGCCCTGGTCGCCGAGTTCGGACTCGACCCGGGCCGGGAACTGCAGGAACTGGAACGGCGGATCCTCCAGCAGGACGACGCCCTCAACGCGCCCGGCAGCGTCGCCGGGGCCAGGCCGGTCGCCGCCGTGCGGCCGCCGCGCCCGGCGGACCCGGACCGGGACCGGGTGGACCCGGGCCGCCCGGACCAGGGCCGGACGGACCGGGCCCCGGCCGACGGCACCGACCGCGACCCACTGGCGCCCGCGCTCCGCAGGACCGTCGCCGGGCCGGCCGCCACCGAGGCGAGGACGTACGTCGAACGCCGGACGGTGAGCGCCGTCCTGATCTCCCTGGCCCTGCCCCACCACCTCGGGGCCGACCCGGACGACGTCGACCCCGAACGGCTCGACGACCTGATCAAGGAGGTCACCCAGGTCGTCCGGGAACAGGCCGAGCGGTTCGGCGGCGTCCTCTGGCAGGCGGTGAACACCACCTGGACCGTGCTCTTCGGCGTACCGCGCGCCCGGGAGGACGACCCGGAACGGGCGGTGCACGCGGCCTGGGCGATCCAGGCCGGGATCGCGACGGCGGCGTCGGAGCGGGGCCGCAGGGCGGTGCTCGCCGAGGAGGCGCCGCGGGTCCTCGTGGTGACCGACGACGTGGTGGTGACCTACCGGAACTGCGTGGACGAGCGGCCGAGCGAGGTGACCGGCCGGGCCCTGCTGGCCGCCGAGCACCGGTCCGCCCACTGCCGCCCCGGCGCGGTGCAGGTCTGCGACAACACCCGGCTGGAGACGGCCAGGGCGTTTCACTACGTACCGGCGTCCACCGGCGGCCCAGGCTGGGAGGTGTCCGGGGTGCGGGCGCGGTTCCCGGCGTCGCGGCCGCTCTTCCCCTTCGGCAGCCGGGAGCGGGAACTGCGGATCCTGCGGATTGTCCTGGACGGCGTCCTGCGGCTGCAACGCCCGCACCTGCTCACGCTGGTGGGGGATCCGGGGATCGGCAAGACCCGGCTGATCGACGAGTTCCTGAGCGGCCTCGACGACGCCGGTGCGCCGGTGCGCCGGCTGGTGGGAGTCGTCCCCTCCTACGGGGAGAGCACCCTCGCGACCCTGGCCCAGATCGTGCGGCAGTACACCGGGATCACCGAGCTGGACGGCCCCGCCGTCGCGGACCTGAAGCTCACCGAGGCCGTGCACCGCCTGGCCGGCCGCAACGACCAGAGCGACTGGATGCTGCGCTGGCTGCGGCTGTGCCTCACCCCGGGAAGCCGGGTGGACGCGCACGGCAGCCGCGAGATGGGCCTGGCCTGGCGGCACTTCCTGGAGGAGATCGCGACGACCGGGCCGGTGGTCCTGGTGCTGAGCGGCCTCCACCGGGCCGACGACGAACTGCTCGACCTCATCGGCGAACTGGCCGAACACGCCGGGCGGGTACCGCTGTTCGTCATCGCCAGCTCCCGCCCGGAGATCCTGCACAAGCGCACGGGCTGGCGCGGCGGCAAGCACGACACCGGCACGATCACCCTGGAACGGCTGCCCGACGACGCCGTCCAGCAGCTGATCGCCACCGTGCCCGAGGGGGCCGCCGCCCCGGCGTCGGCCCCGCCGCCCGGCGGCTTCGACTCCGGGCTGATCGCGCGGATCGGCGGCAACCCGCTCTTCGCCGAGGAGTTCCTGCGGGCCGGTCCGGCGGAGGGCGGCCGCCCGCAGCTGCCCCGCCGGCTGCGCGCCCTGGTCACCGCCCGGCTGGACATGCTCACCCCGCTGGAGAAGGCCGTGCTGCGGGACGCCGCGGTGATCGGCGACCACGTGTGGGTCGGGGCGGTGGCCTCGGGCGGCGGACTGGACCGCGTCGACGTCGCGAACTGCCTGAAGCGGCTGGCCTCGCGGGGGTACCTGCGGCCGGTCCGGCCGAGCAGTGTCGAGGGCGACGAGGAGTACGCCTTCGAGCAGCCGGTGTTCCGGGAGGTCGCCTACGGGCAGTTGACCCGGCGGGCCCGGATGGAGAAGCACTGGCGCGCCTCCGACTGGCTCGCCGCCCTCCCGGCCGACCGGCTGGAGCTGCTGCCGTACCAGCTGGAGCAGGCCGTCGAGCTCGGCCGCGAGGGCGAGTTGGACGCCCACACCGCGCACTGCCTCAGCCAGCGGGCGCGGCAGACCCTCGCCGAGTCCGCCCGCCGCGCCGTCGCGCAGGGCGCGCACGGGGCGGCGGCCGCCTGCTTCCGGGCCGCGATCGAGCTCTGCCCGCCGCAGCACCCCGAGCGGCAGCGGCTGCTCGCCTCGTACCGGGAGTGCCTGGGCCTGGTGCGCGCGAACGACCGCGACGCCACCCGGGAGCGCCGGATGTCGGCGTAGCCGGGCCCGGCGCCGCGGTGATGCGGCGATGCGGTGGTGCGGTGGTGCCGTGGCGCGTTCAGGCGCCCCGGGCCAGCAGCACCGCACCGTGCAGCGAGGAGAGGCCGTCGAGTGCGGCGGCGCGCACCGTGACGGCCGGACCGCCGGGGCGGCCGATCCGCCGGACCCGCTCGGCCACCAGGTCGGTGAACCCGGGCAGACCGTGGGCGAACCCGCCCCCGACGAGCACCAGCTCGGGCGAGGTCAGCTCGCTCACGCCGACCGCGGCCGCCGCCAGGGCGTCGCAGGACTCCTCGACCGCGGCCGTCGCCCAGCCGTCCCCGGCGGCGAAGGCGGTCGCCAGCTCCGCGAACTCCACCGGGGCGCCGCGCAGTTCGGCGGCGCGCCGGAGCGTCGCCGGGCCGGAGGCGACCGCCTGGACGCAGCCCCGGCGCCCGCAGGCGCACACGGCCCCGGAGCGGTCGACGACCAGGTGGCCGATCTCGCAGGAGCCGCGGCCGATCCCGGGCAGGAGCCGGCCGTCGAGCACGACGCCCCCGCCGATGCCGGTGCCGACCCCGAGGTAGACCACGTCACGGCAGCCGGCGAGCCGGGCCTCGGCGAGCGCGGCGAGGTCGCCGTCGTCGGCCCAGCGGGCCTCGGCGCCCGGGAAGAGCTCCCGCAGGGCGGCCCCCAGGTCGAGCCCGGTCCAGTACGGGCGGTTCGGCCAGGTGGTGACCCGGCCGGACCTGTCGACGGTGGCCGGCATGGCCACGCCCACCGCCTCGATCGGCCCGTGGCCGTGGTCGTGCCCGCCCAGTGCCCCGACCTCCCGGGCCAGTGCCGCCAGGTCCGCGGAAAGGCTCGCCGCGGCGGGCCAGGGGAACGCGGCCTGATAAGGGGGAAGGCCCTCGGTTTCCAGCCGGAAGGCGACCTTCGTGCCTCCCACGTCGATTCCCAGAAAACTCACAAAGACTCCCGTGCGATTCGCCGGAGAACACCGGCCGATGGTTCTGGGGGTTATTAGGGGGTGACGGCCGAACGGGCCGGCCTTAGGTTTCTCGGGAAATCTTGCGGGACGTGGCAGTCGAGGTGAGGAGCACATCATGGCCGGGCACCGCAGAGACGGTAATCCCACCCAGAGGACCCGGGGCGCCGAGAGCGGCGCGGTGGCGCCCGGGGGCATCGAGTGCCCCCAGCAGCTGGTCATCATGATCTTCACGCGCACCGAGCGGCCGCGGCCCCCTCGGGCTCCCCGGTCGGCCCGGTCGGCCCGGTCGGCCGGCTGAGCCGCCGGGGCCCGGCCGGGCCGCGCGCTCTAGCCGAGCGCGTCCCGGACCAGCCGGGCCACCGCCTCGGTGTGCTCGTCCAGGTAGAAGTGCCCGCCGGGGAAGACCCGGAAGTCGAAGCCGGCCGTGGTGTGCTGCTGCCAGGCCCGGGCGACCTCGACCGGCACCCGGGGGTCGGCGTCCCCGACCAGGGCCGTGATCGGGCAGCCGACCACGGCACCCTCGGGGCACCGGTAGGTCTCGATGGCCCGGTAGTCGGCCCGGACGACCGGCAGGTAGAGCCGGAGCAGCTCGGGCTCGGCCAGGACACGCTCGTCCGTGCCGCCCAGCGCCGACATCTCGGCCAGCAGGCCGGCGTCGTCCCGCTGGTGCACCCGCTCCGGCAGGGGCCGGCCCGGCGCGCGCCGGGCGGAGGCGAACAGCGCCACCGGCGGGACGCCGTCCCGCTCCAGCAGGCGCGCGACCTCGAAGCCGAGCGTCGCCCCCATGCTGTGCCCGAACAGCGCCAGCGGCCGGTCGTCCTCGTGCCGCAGCACGGCGGCGACCTGCGAGGCGAGCTCCCGCAGGTCGCTCACCGGCTGCTCCCGGTAGCGGTCCTGACGGCCCGGGTACTGGACGCAGACCACCTCGAAGTCGGCGGACAGCGCCGCCGAGAGCGCGCGGTAGCCGCTGGCCGAGCCGCCGGCGTGCGGCAGGACGGCGACCCGGACGCCCTCGGCGCGGGTGCCGTCGAAGCGGCGCAGCCAGGTGCCGCGGTCGGCGGTGGGCGCGTCGGCGCCCGCTCCGCTCCTCGCCGCGGTCACCGCCGCGCACCGCCGTTGACGACGGAGGTCAGGGCGCGGGCGCCCAGCCGGTAGCCCAGGGCGCCGAGGCCCACGATCACGCCGCTGGCGAGCGGGGCGATGACCGAGTCGTGGCGGAAGCTCTCCCGGGCCCAGACGTTGGACAGGTGCACCTCGATCCACGGATTGGGGTAGTTGGCGAGCGCGTCCCGCAGACTCCAGCCGGCGATCATCAGCGCACCGGGATTGACCAGGGCGCCGACGGTGTCGTCGTAGCCGTCCTGGATCGCGCGGATCAGCTCGCCCTCGCAGTCGCTCTGCACGGCGCGGACCTTCCAGCCCTGGTCCGCGACCTCCTCGGCGACCCACTCCTCGATCTCCGCCAGCGTGGTGGTCCCGTACACCTCGGGTTCGCGCCGGCCGAGGATGCCCAGATTGGGACCGTTCAGAAGCAGCACCGTGCTCATGTTTCACCTCGCGTCAGCTGGCGGATTTATGGAGGCCGGGACACCGCACGGCCATTGCTGTTATAGCAAGACGGGACTCCGGCCGAGGAAATCGGGAGCCGATCGGAAACGACTGAGGGGGCGTATAGGGGGAGTGCCAGGGGGTGGGATCGGCGGCGTCGAGTGGGTAGCGTTTCGGCGGAACGGCGGGCGTATTCGTGACCACCTCGAATGCCTGTGGCCCGCGTTCATTCTCGGCGCAAACAGGGAGACCCCATGAATGAGAGTGCGGCGCTGTCGGATTTCCCGAAGTGGCCCCAGTTCGACGACCGGGAGCGGGAGGGGCTGATCCGGGCGCTGGAGCAGGGCCAGTGGTGGCGGATGGGCGGTAACGAGGTCAACTCGTTCGAGCGCGAGTTCGCCGAGTACCACGGCGCCCCGCACGCGCTGGCCGTCACCAACGGCACCCACGCGCTGGAGCTCGCGCTCCAGATCGTCGGCGTCGGCCCCGGCACCGAGGTCATCGTGCCGGCCTTCACCTTCATCTCCTCCTCGCAGGCCGCCCAGCGGCTCGGTGCCGTCGCCGTGCCCGTCGACGTCGACCCGGTGACGTACTGCATCGACCCGCAGGCCGTCGAGGCGGCCATCACCCCGCGCACCAAGGCGATCATGCCGGTGCACATGGCCGGCCACCTGGCCGACATGGACGCCCTGGAGAAGATCTCCCAGGCCACCGGGGTCCCGCTGGTCCACGACGCCGCCCACGCCCACGGTGCCCAGTGGCGCGGCAGGAAGGTCGGCGAGCTCGGCTCGATCGCGGCCTTCAGCTTCCAGAACGGCAAGCTGATGACCGCCGGCGAGGGCGGCGCGGTGACCTTCCCCGACCAGGAGTCGTACGAGCTCGGGTTCCTGCGGCACAGCTGCGGCCGGCCGGCCACCGACCGCCGGTACTTCCACCAGACCTCCGGCTCCAACTTCCGGCTCAACGAGTTCTCGGCGAGCGTCCTGCGCGCCCAGCTGTCGCGCCTCGACGAGCAGATCGCCGTCCGCGAGCAGCGCGCTCCGCTGCTCGCCTCGCTGCTCGCCGAGATCCCGGGGGTCGTGCCGCAGGGCCGCGACGAGCGCTGCGACCGCAACCCGCACTACATGGCGATGTTCCGGATCCCCGGGATCACCGAGGAGAAGCGCAACGCCCTCGTCGACGACCTGATCGCGCGTGGCCTGCCGGCCTTCATCGCCTTCCGCGCCATCTACCGCTCGGAGGGCTTCTGGGAGACCGGCGCCCCGCAAGAGACGGTCGAGTCCCTCGCGCAGCGCTGCCCCAACACCGAGGCGATCAACAACGACTGCATCTGGCTGCACCACCGCACGCTGCTCGGCACCGAGGAGCAGATGCACTTCATCGCCCGCACCGTCGCCGACGCGCTGGCCGCCGCGTGAGCAGCGGCACCACGACGCCCGGGCACCGCGCGGCGGGCCCGGTACGGACCGCCGTGGTGGGGCTCGGCTGGGCGGCCACCTCGATCTGGCTGCCCCGGCTCCGCCGCCACCCCGGCTACCGGGTGGTCGCCGCCGTCGACCCGTCGCCCGATGCCCGGGCCGCGCTGGCGGAGCAGTGGGAGCAGGAGCGGGAGCCGGGCCACGGACCGGGCGGCGAATTGCCCGGGCTGCTGGCCGACATCGACGGGCTCGGCCCGCAGGACGTCGACCTCGCCGTCGTCGCGGTCCCCAACCACCTGCACAGCGCCATCGCCTGCCGGCTGCTGCGCAACGGCGTCCCGGTCTTCGTGGAGAAGCCGGTCTGCCTCGACTCCGCCCAGGCCGAGGAGCTGGCCGAGGCCGAACTCGCCGGCGGGGCCGTGCTGCTGGCCGGGAGCGCGTCCCGCTACCGGGCCGACGTCCGGGCGCTGGGCGCGCTGGCCGCCGACCTCGGCCGACTGCGGCACGTCGAGGTCTCCTGGGTGCGGGCCCGCGGTGTCCCCAAGGCGGGCGGCTGGTTCACCCAGCGCCGGTTCGCCGGGGGAGGCGCCATGGTCGACCTCGGCTGGCACCTGATCGACGCCGTCACCCCGATGCTCGGGTCGACCGCGTTCCGCCAGGTCGTCGGCACGGTGTCGGACGACTTCGTCAACGACGGAGCCGCCCGGGCCGCCTGGCGCGAGGACGAGCAGTCCGGCGGCGCCGCCGGGAACGTGGAGGACACCGCCCGGGGCTTCCTCGTCACGGAGGACGGCGTCTCGGTGGCGATCCGCGCCAGCTGGGCCTCGCACGAGGCGCTCGACACCACCACGATCCGGCTGGAGGGCAGCGCCGGCACCGCGCAGCTGCGCTGCACCTTCGGGTTCAGCCCCAACCGCGCCGGCGGTTCGGTGCTGACCCTCACCCGGGACGGCGTCACCACGGAGGTCCCGGTGGCCGACGAGCCGATCGGGGCCGAGTACCTGCGGCAGATCGACGAGCTGCCCGGGCTGCTCGCCGACCCGGGCGCGAGGGGCCGGACGGTGGCCGAGGTGCGCGACACCATCGGGGTCATCGAGCGGCTCTACGCGTCGGCCCGGCCCGTTCCTTCCCTTGCGACCACGCGGAGTTCCCAGTGAAACAGGCAGTGATCTTCGACCTCGACGGCGTGCTGGTCGACAGCTTCGAGGTGATGCGGCGGGCGTTCACGGTCGCCTACGCCGAGGTGGTCGGTGAGGGCCGGGCGCCCTTCGAGGAGTACAACAAGCACCAGGGCCGATATTTCCCCGACATCATGCGGATCATGGGGCTGCCCCTGGAGATGGAGGAGCCCTTCGTCCGGGAGAGTTACCGGCTCGCCCACGAGGTGCCGGTCTTCGACGGGATCCCCGAGCTCCTGCGCTCCCTGCGCGAGCAGGGGTTCGTGCTGGCCGTCGCCACCGGCAAGGCCGGCCGGCGGGCCCGCTCGCTCCTCGACCAGCTGGGGCTGCTGCCCTTCTTCGACCACGTCATCGGCTCGGACGAGGTGGCCCGGGCCAAGCCGGCGCCCGACATCGTGCTGCGCGCGCTGGAGCTGCTGGACGTGGAGCCCCGCTCCGCGATGATGATCGGCGACGCGGTGACCGACCTGGCCAGCGCGCGCGGCGCGGGCGTGGGCGCGGTGGCCGCCGTGTGGGCCGGGGTGGACGAGGCCGAGCTGGTCGCGGCCGGCCCGGACGCCGTGCTGCGCGAGCCGGCCGACCTGCTCGACCTGCTCGCCCTGGCGCCGACCGCCTGACGCGGTGCGGCCGTACGACGGACGGTCACGGCGGTGGCCCGGGAGCCGGTTTCGGCTCCCGGGCCACCGCCGTGTGCGGAGGTCAGCCGCGCGGCATCCCGGCGAGGCAGTCCGCGACCACGGACTCCGGCACGTCGGCCACCAGCTCGGCGCCCCGCGGGCCGTCCAGCACGAAGGAGAGCCCGGTGGTCGCCTTCTTGTCCAGCCGCATCAGGGCGATCAGCCGGGCGGTGTCCACGCCCTCCGGCAGCGCGGTCGGCAGCCCGTAGCCGGACACCACGGAGAGGTGCTCGGCCGCCCGGGCCCCGTCGATCCGGCCCAGCGCGCCGGCCAGCCGCCCGGCGAAGACCGTGCCGACGGCGACGGCCTCGCCGTGCCGCAGCGTGAAGTCGGTGGCCAGCTCCAGGGCGTGGCCCAGGGTGTGGCCGTAGTTCAGCAGGTGGCGCAGGCCGGAGTCGCGCTCGTCGGCCATGACGATCTCGGCCTTGCGCGCCACGCTCGCGGTGATCTGCTCCGGCAGCGGCAGGCGGTGGATGCCGTCGACCCCGATGAAGTGGCAACGCGCCAGCTCCCCGTACCCGTTGGTCCACTCCCTGGTCGGCAGGGTGTCCAGGTAGTCGGTGTCGCAGAGCACGGCCCGGGGCTGCCAGTACGCGCCGACCAGGTTCTTGCCCTCCGGCAGGTTCACGGCGGTCTTCCCGCCGATGCTCGCGTCGACCTGGGCCAGCAGCGAGGTCGGCAGGTGGACGACCGGCACCCCGCGGTGGAACAGCGCGGCCGCCAGCCCGACGGTGTCGGTGGTGGTGCCGCCGCCGCAGGAGACCACCACGTCGTTCCTGGTGAGCCCGAACTCGGCGAAGGCGCGGCAGAGTTCGCCGACCGTGGCCAGCGTCTTGTCCACCTCGCCGTCCCTGGCCGGCAGCCTCAGCGCGGGGACGCCGGGGTCGGGCGTCCACTCCCGCGGCCGGGCCGAGACCACGACCGCCTTGCGCGCTCCGATCTCGGCGACGACCTCCGGCAGCAGGTGACGCACCCCGGCGCCGACCCGTACCGCGTACGAGCGGTCCCCGAGGTCGACGTCGATCCGCCGGTGCGGTGCGGTGGTTTCCGGCATGGCTTCCAGGCCCCCTCAAGTGTGGTCAACCTTCCTCCGCGAGGCTAGGCGGGCCCGGCCGCCCGGGGCCCGCGCGGCCGGAAAACCGAGGGGTGGGCGGCGGCGGGATAGGGAGCACATAGGGGGGCGGTCAGGGGATCGTCCGGGGCCGTGCGCCCGGAGACTTCCTGGGGACGTATGGACTCCGTCGAGAAGCGAGGAAGTGCCCCCATGTACGACATCGACGCCTACCTGGCGCACCTGGGCCACACCGGCCCGGTCGAGCCCACCGTCGAGACGCTGCGCAGCCTGCACAAGAAGCACCTGATGACGGTGCCGTTCGACAACTCGGTCAACGCCGAGCGCGGCGACTACATCTGGGACTACGTCGAGGTCGACATCGACGAGGCCTTCGACGGTCTGATCCTGGGCGGGGGCGGCGGCACCTGCTTCGAGCTCAGCGGCCTGTTCCGCCGGCTGCTGATCGACCTGGGCTACGAGGTGGACATCCTGGCGGCCGGCGTGCGCGGCCCGGACGGCGGCTTCGGCCCCGACCTGGAGCACCTCTTCACCGGGGTGCGGATCGACGGCGAGGTCTGGCTGGCCGACGTCGGCTTCGCCGGCCCCTCGTTCATCGAGCCGGTGCGGGTCGCCGACGAGCCGCAGGAGCAGTACGGCTGCGTCTACCGGGTGGTGGCGCACGAGGAGGAGCCGGAGTACCACGTGCTCCGGCGTCAGGCCGCGGACTCCGAGGCGCAGGCCGTGTACCGCTTCAAGCTGCAGCCGCGCAGCCTGGCGGACTGGAAGCGCGACCCCGCGCAGCCCGAGGCGGTCAACCCCGAGTGGAACTGGGCGGGGGAGCTGGTCTCCAACACCACCGTGATCCGCTCCCGCGCCACCGAGACCGGGCAGATCATGCTGGTCGGCCGGCGCTGCCTGACCGTGGACGGCGGCCGGGAGCAGTTCCGCGTCCTGGTGAAGGCCGAGGACTACGACGCCGTCGTCGCCGACGTGCTGCGCCGCCGGAGCTGACCCGACGTGCTGCGCCGCCGGAGCTGACCCGACGTGCTGCGCCGCCGGAGCTGACCCGACGTGCTGCGCCGCCGGAGCTGACCCGACGTACCGCGCCGCCGGAGCTGACCCGACGTACCGCGCCGCCGGGCCCGACCGGGCGGCGACGCCGCGGCCAGGCCCCGGGGCGGGTGCGTCAGGCGGCCGCCACGGCCCGGGTGTCGGCCTCCTGGCCGGCCCCGTGCGCGGCGTCGTACTCGCTGTGCGCCCGCGCGATGTCCGGGCCGTGCCGCTTGGCCCAGCTGACCAGGGCGGTGAGGCTCTCGTGGAGCTCCAGGGCCATCTCGGTGCAGGTGTACTCGACGCGCGGTGGAACGGTCGGGTAGACGGTGCGGACCAGCAGGCCCTCCCGTTCCAGCTTGCGCAGGTTCAGGGTCAGCATGCGGCGGCTGATGCCGGTGATCCGGCGCTCCAACTCGCTGAACCTGACCGGGCCTTCGGCCGCGGCGACCAGGATGCCGATGCTCCACTTGCCGGCCACGCGGTCGATGACCTCGCTGACCGTGCAGGCGACGTTGCCCTGCTCGGCCGTCACACCGGTGTGACTACGGGACATTAATGTGCCTCCTTCCGCCCACGGCCATGGTCACACATCATGGGAACTGTTACAAGAAGTGCACTAAAGAGAGGTGAGCAGGCATGTCGCCTGAGGTTGTGTCACCGGGCCGGCCGACGTCACGGTGGTTGGCGATGGCCATCCTGTGTGCGGGTCAGCTGATGGTGATCCTTGACGGCACGATCGTGAACGTGGCGCTGCCGTCCATCCAGTCGGATCTCGGCTTCAGCCAGTCGAGCCTGGCCTGGGTGGTGAACGCGTACCTGATCCCCTTCGGCGGTCTGCTGCTCCTCTCCGGCCGCTTCGGCGACCTCATCGGCCGCAAGCGGGTCTTCACCACCGGCCTGACCGTCTTCACCGCGGCCTCGCTGCTGTGCGGCCTGGCGCAGAGCCCCGGCATGCTGCTGGTCTCGCGGTTCGTCCAGGGCGTGGGCGGCGCGGTGACCTCCTCGGTCACCCTCGCCATGATCGTGACGATGTTCACCGAGCCCAAGGAGCGGGCCAAGGCGATCGGCGTCTACAGCTTCGTCCAGTCCGCCGGCGGCACCATCGGCCTGCTCGCGGGCGGCGTGCTGACCCAGGCCATCAGCTGGCACTGGATCTTCTTCGTGAACGTGCCGATCGGCGTGGTGGCCGTCCTCATGGCCGCCCGCAAGCTCAGCGCGGAGCGCGGCACCGGCCTCGGCAAGAGCACCGACGTGGTCGGCGCGGTGCTGATCACCGCCGCCCTGATGGGCGCCGTCTACACGATCGTCGAGACGGCGGACTACGGCTGGGGCTCCAGCCACACCCTCGGCTTCGGCCTCGGCTCGATCGCCCTGATCATCGCCTTCGTCGTCCGCCAGCTGAAGGCCGAGGCCCCGCTGCTGCCGCCGCGGATGTTCCGGCTGCGCAACGTCTCGGGCGCGCTGGGCACCCACACCCTGATGATCTCCGGCATGTTCAGCTTCCAGTTCCTCGCCGTGCTCTACATGCAGAACGTGCTCGGCTTCGACCAGGTGCAGACCGGCTTCGGCGTGGTGCCGGTGTCGATCCTGATCGGCCTGATGTCGCTGTTCCTCTCGCCCCGCCTGATCGCGCGGTTCGGCGCCAAGACCGTCCTGCTGGCCGCGCTGGTGCTGATCGTGATCGGCCTCGGCGCCATGGGCCAGGTCTCGGCGGACGGCGCCTACTTCACCGACGTCTTCCCCGCCACCCTGCCGCTCGGCATCGGGTTCGGCATGGCGATGCCGTCGCTGGCCGGCCTGGCCATGTCGGGGGCGACCCCGAAGGACTCCGGCCTCGCCTCGGGCATGTTCAACACCATGCAGCAGGTCGGCGCCGCCCTCGGCCTGGCGATCCTCAGCACGCTGGCCGCCTCGCACGCCAAGAACCTGATCGCCGACGGCACCGCCTCCGGGACCGCCTACACCAGCGGCTACCAGCTGGCCTTCCGGGTCGCCGCGTGCTTCGTGCTCGGCGCCGCGGTGGTCGCGGTGACGGTGCTGCGCACGCCGCCGAAGCCGCAGGCCGCGCCGGCCGTCTCGGCCCAGCCCGCGAAGGACACCGCCTCGGCCTGAGGCGCGCACGACCGGACCGCCGTCCGGTCGGCCCCCCGATCCCGCCCCTGCCCGCCGCACCCCCGTCGGCGTGGCAGGGGCGTCGCGCTGTCCCGGCCCGGGCCCGACCCGGGCCCGGGGCCGGTGCGGCGACCAGGGCGAACGGGCCGCACTGAGGGGGGAGTTAGGGGTGTGTCGGGTGTTCCCCGGCTGCCTAGGCTCACCGTGTCCCACCAGGAACAACTGACGAGTCGAGGATGGTTGATGACCAGCGGGCAGTCCGGGCTCCGGGCGAACGACGCCTCCACGCCGAACACAGCGGCGGCCGAAGCCGATTGGTCGGCGCTGCGCCCACTTCTCCGGGGTGACGTCGTCCTGCCGTCCGACCCCGAGTACGACCTGGCCAAGCAGCTGCACGTGGCCGAGTTCGATTCCGCGCGGCCGCGGGCCGTCGCCTACTGCGAGACCCCCGAGGACGTCAGCGCCTGCGTCCGCTTCGCGGCGGAGCACGGGGTGCCGGTGCACCCCCGCAGCGGCGGGCACAGCCTGGCCGGCTGGTCCACCGGTGCCGGGCTGGTCGTCGACCTCTCCCGGATCGCCCACGCCGAGCCGCTGGGCGGAACCGTCCGGTTCGGCCCCGGACTGCTGTCGGTGGACGCGCTCGCCGCCCTCAAGGAGTCGGGCGAGCAGATCGTGACCGGCACCTTCCCGACGGTGGCCGCCGCCGGCTACCTCCTGGGCGGCGGGATCGGCCACCAGACGCGGAAGTTCGGCCTCGCGAGCGACCGCCTGGTGGCGGCCACCGTGGTGCTCGCCGACGGCCGGATCGTCCGGGCCTCCGAGACCGAGGAGCCGGAGCTCTTCTGGGCGCTGCGGGGCGGTGGCGGCGGCAACTTCGGCATCGTGGTCGACTTCGAGGTCCGGTCGATCCCGGTCTCCTCCGCGGTCCACTTCACCACGATCTGGTCCTGGGACGACACCCACCGGGTGCTCGCCGCCTGGCAGGAGTGGATCGCCGGCGCCGCGCGGGAGATCGGCTCCTCGGTGCTGGTCGTGATGCCGGACGCCGGCCCCGATGCGGTGCCGATCGTGCAGGTCTCCGGCGTCTGCTGGGGCTCGCTCGACCAGCTGGAGGCCGCGCTGGACGAGTTCGTCGCCGCCACCGGCGCCGTGCCCGAGGTGCGGGACGCGGCGGAACTCCCGTACGACGAGGTGATGTTCCGGGTGTACGGCCTCGGCGAGCTGACGGCCGAGGAGCTCCACCGGGTCGGCGGAAGCGAGGCGGCCAAGGTCGAGCGGATCGGCTTCCAGCGGGAGCGGCACCAGTACCTGGCCCGGCCGCTCGACGGCCCGGCGCTCGACCGCGTGCTCGCCGACTTCTCCGCGGACCGGCACGCCGAGCACACCCGCTACCTGTGGATCATCGCGCTCGGCGGCGCCGCCGACGACCTCGGCCCGGCCGAGACCGCCTACCCGCACCGCGGCGCGCCGTTCATCGCCGGCTACTGCACCCTCGTCCCCGACGCGGTCCCGCAGCCGGAGGCCGAGCGGGCCATGACGGCCTGGGTCGACCGGGGCTTCGAGGCCCTCGCCCCGCAGGCCACCGGCGGCGCCTACGTCAACTTCCCCGACCCGGCGCTGCGCGACTGGCAGCGGGCGTACTACGGCGACAACTACCCGCGACTGCTCGACGCCAAGGCCAAGTACGACCCCGAGGACGTGTTCCACCACGGGCGGAGCGTCGGCGGCTGAGCCGTCCGACCCGCGAAACGCGACCGGGCGCCGGACACCGAGGGTGTCCGGCGCCCGGACCGTCATGCGGCCGTCACGCCGGCGTCACGCGGAGGGCGTGCTGACCGGCGGGGTCGGCCCGGCCGAGAATCCGCCGTCGATCGCTATCTCCGCGCCGGTGAGGTAGACCGAGGCGTCCGAGGCCAGGAAGGCCACCAGCCCCACCACGTCCTGCGGCAGCCCGACCCGGCGCAGCGCCACCCCCGGGTGGTTGCCGGCACCCACCGGCGGGGCCATCCCCTCGTTCATCGGAGTGGCGATGATGCCCGGGTGGATGGAGTTGACCCGGATGCCGAACTCACCGAGCTCCAGCGCGGCCGTCTTGCTCAGACCCCGCAGGCCCCACTTGGAGGACCCGTAACTGGCGGACCCGCCGACGCCCTTCAGCCCGGAGACCGACGAGACGTTGACGATCGACCCGCCGCCGGCCCGGCGCATCGGCCCGGTGACGGCCTGGATGCCGAGGAACGGGCCGACCAGGTTGACCTGGAGGGTCCGGACGAACGCGTCCTTGCTCTCGTCCTCGATCCGCTGGGAACGGAACACCCCGGCGTTGTTCACGAGGACGTCGAGACCGCCGAACGCGGAGACGGCCGTCTCCGCGGCGGCGGCCCACTGCTCCTCGTCGGTCACGTCGAGGTGGACGTAGCGGGCGTTCTCGCCGAGCTCGGCCGCCACCTTCTCGCCGGCCTCGTCGAGGACGTCGGCGAGGACGACCCGGGCGCCCAGCCGGACGAAGAGCCGCGCGGCGGCCTCGCCCTGGCCGCGCGCGGCACCGGTCACCAGAGCCGTCTTGCCTTCAAGTGTGATCACGGTTTCTCTGCTCCTGGAAAATGGGTTCGGACGTCCATTCTCGCCCGGAGACCGGTATCCGCGAAAGGCTGATCCAGCATCAATTCACTTATGCTGGCTGGAGTTCCCTGGCGGTGACCGGGGAGATGCGCAGTGCCGTCCGCAGGGCCCGCGCCGCGAGGGCGTCCGTCGAGGCCGGAATTCCCATCCGCTCGTGCGTGTGCCGGGCATGGCCGAACAGCAGGTAGTTCGCCGGGGCATCGGGCCGGGCCGGGGCCTCGACGGCCGATCGGGCGGCGTCCAGATAATTCCGCAGCGCGGTGCCGGCGAGTTCGCCCGACCGGAAATTCCCGAACCCCTCGGGCGTGGCCGCCGCGGCGAGCGCGGCGCCGTGGACGTCGGCCCGCTCCGCCGCACGGAGCCGCTCCTCGCGGGAGAGCCGGCCGACCCGCTCCTGCCAGTACAGGAAGAGGAACGCCGGCCGCTCGGACTCCGGGAGCAGCTCGACCAGCCGGCCCAGGTGCAGGACGGCGAAGTCCAGCTGCCGCTCCTCGTCCAGCGGGCCGTGGCGCAGCGTCTCCAGCGCCAACTCACCGGAACGAAAAGCGAGTTCGTCGTCGAGGTGCACCCCGTCGAACGCCGGCCGGGGCGGCTCGGGCCGCTCGCCGGACTCCTGGTGGAGCCCGGCCCCGACGGGCCCGGCCGCGTCCCCGGACCGGACCGGGGCAGCCTCCGGGACGGCCCCCGATACGGCCTCCAGCGCGGCCTCCTCGGCGTGGAACCACAGGCCCCCGCCCCACCGGTCGCCGTCCGCCGGCCGGTGGAAGAACCACCGGGCCCCCGGGTCTTTCCGCCGCACTTCGTCCACCAGTGCCGGAATCGCCGCGTACGACTCGGAAACACCCTCCGCGGCCCGCGGATCCGCGCCGGGCAGATGGCAGAAGAACCAGATCCGTGACATTCCCAAGTCCCCTCGTAGTCCTCCGCGAACGCTCTGCGGACGAGGCTAGGGGAGAGGGGCCGGCCTTTCCCGGCGGAGAGCGAAAACCGGGACCGGCCCGGCCGGGTTAGGGACCCCATAGGGGGGTTGTCAGGGGGGCGGACGGACGCCCGCTCCACAAGACTTCCCCTGGCGGAAGTATGCCGTGGTCCGACCGAGGGGTTTAGAGGAAATGCTGCGTACCGAGCTGATCCGACCGCTGCCCGAACTGTTGAAGGCGCACGCGGATCGCATGGGCGACAAGGTCGCCTTCAAGGATGCCCGGCGCAGCGTGAGCTACGCCGAACTCGAGGGCCGCACCCGCCGGCTGGCCGGCCACCTGGCCGACCTGAGGCTCCAGCCCGGGGACCGCGCCGCCATCCTGCTCGGCAACCGGGTCGAGATGATCGAGAGCTACTTCGCCGTCCTGCGCGCCGCGGGGATCGGGGTGCCCGTCAACCCCCGCTCCACCGACGCCGAACTGGCCCACATCCTCGACGACAGCGGTGCCCGGGTCGTCATCACCGACTCGGCCCACGCGGAGCAGCTGCGCCGTCTGCTCGACGAGGGCCGGCAGCTGCGCACCGTGATCGTCGCCGACGACGGCCGGGTGCCGGTGGGCGCCCAGTCCTACGCCGCGCTCGCGACCACCGAACCGGCCTCCCCGGCCCGGGACGACCTGGACCTCGACGACCTGGCCTGGATGCTCTACACCTCCGGAACCACCGGGCGCCCCAAGGGAGTTCTCTCCACCCAGCGCAACGGCCTGTGGTCGGTCGCGGCCTGCTACGTTCCGGTGCCCGGGCTCACCGCCGAGGACCGCGTGCTGTGGCCGCTGCCGCTCTTCCACAGCCTCTCGCACATCGCCTGCGTGCTGTCCGTGACGGCCGTCGGCGCCACCGCCAGGATCGTCGACGGGTTCTCCGCCGACGAGGTGCTGCGCGCCCTGGACGAGGAGTCCTCGACCTTCCTCGCCGGTGTGCCGACCATGTACCACTACCTGGTCCAGGCCGCCCGCGAGAAGGGCTTCCGCGCGCCGGACCTGCGGATGTGCCTGGTCGGCGGAGCCATCACCACCGCCGCCCTGCGCCGGTCGTTCGAGGCGCTCTTCGACGCCCCGCTGCTGGACGCCTACGGCAGCACCGAGACCTGCGGCTCCATCACGATCAACTGGCCCACCGGCGCCCGGGTCGAGGGCTCCTGCGGCCTGCCGGTGCCGGGCCTCGGCGTCCGGCTGGTCGACCCGACGAGCGAACTCGACGTCGGCATCGAGGAGGAGGGCGAGGTCTGGGTCAAGGGCCCGAGCGTGATGGTCGGCTACCACAACCAGCCCGAGGCCACCGCCCAGGCCATGCGGGACGGCTGGTACCGCACCGGGGACCTCGCCAAGCGGAACGAGGAGGGCTACTTCACCGTCACCGGACGGATCAAGGAACTGATCATCCGGGGCGGCGAGAACATCCACCCCGGCGAGGTCGAGGAGGCCCTGCGCACCGTCCCCGGCGTGCTGGACGTCGCCGTGGTCGGCAAGCCGCACCCCGTCCTCGGGGAGGTGCCGGTCGCGTTCCTGGTGGCCGGCCCCGAAGGCCTCGACCCGGACGCCCTGTTCACCGCCTGCCGGGAACGCCTCTCCTACTTCAAGGTGCCCGAGGAGCTCTACGAGATCGGCCGGATCCCCCGCACCCAGTCCGGCAAGATCACCCGCCATGTGCTGCTGGACCAGCCCGCGCGCCTGCGCGCCGCGAGCGGCAGCCACTTCGACGCCCTGCAGCGCCTCGACTGGGTCCCCTTCGGCTCCCTCGCCGCCGCCACCGAGACCGTCCCGACCGGGAGTTGGGCGCTGGCCGGGGCCGGCGAGCGGTCCGCCGCGGCCGCCGGCCTGCGCGCGGCCGGCCTCGACGTCGAGGACCTCGGCGCACTCGCGGACGCCCGGACGGCCCTCGCCGCCGACACCCCGGCCCCTGCGGTCCTCCTGCTGACCGCACCCGAGGCCGACGGCACCGGCACCGCCCTGTCCGACGCCGTGTCCGACGCGGTGTCCGCCCTCGCCGGCACCCTGCGGGAACTGCTGGCCGACGACCGCCTGGCCCGGACCCGCCTCGTCGTCCTGACCCGCCGCGGCGTGGTCACCGGCGCCGACGACGCCCGGCCCGACCTCCGGCACGCCGCCCTGTGGGGCCTCGTCCGCAGCCTCCAGGCCGAGTACGGCGCCGAGCGGCTGCGCCTGGCCGACCTCGACGGCGACGACCGTCCGAGCGCCCGCGCGCTGCTCGGCGCCTTGGCTTCCGGCGAGGGGCAGATCGCGGTCCGGGCCGGCGTCGCGATGCGGCCGAGGCTCGCCCGGGTCCTGTCCGCCGCCGACCGGGCCGAACGCCCGCTGCTCGACCCGCAGCGCACCGTCCTGGTGACCGGCGCCGACAGCGCGGCCGGCCGGTCCGTGGCGCTCCACCTCGTCGCCGGCTGGGGCGCCCGGCACCTGCTGCTGGTCAGCCCGGGCGGCCACGCCGACCCGGCCGCCGCCGAACTGGCCGCCGAACTCGCCGAACTGGACGCCGACGTGCAGCTGGTGGCCTGCGACCTGGCCGACCGGAGCGCCGTCGAGCGGCTGGCGCAGCTGCCCGTCGAGGCCCGGCGCCCGCTCACCGCCGTCGTGCACGCCCGCAGTGACCGGGACGCCGTCGGCGACGACCGGCTCCGGCACGCCCTGAGCGGCGTCCTGAACCTCCACGAGCTCACCAGGGGCGGCGAGTTGGGCTCGTTCGTGCTGCTCTCCTCCGCCGTCGGCACGTTCGGCGCGAAGGGCGAGGGCGACCGCGCCGCCTGGGCGGCCTTCCTCGACGCGCTGGCCCGGCACCGCCGCAGCCACGGCCTGCCGGCCCTCGCCGTCGCCTACGGCCCGTGGGCGGTCGGCCCGCACACCGAGTGGACCGCTTCACCCGGCGTCGGCGAGCTCACCGAGCAGGGCGGTCTCGCCATGTTCGACGCGGCGGTCATGGTCGACGAGCCCGCCCTGGTCGCGATGAAGCTCGACACCGCCCTGGTCGGCGGCGAGGACGAGGTCCCCGCGCTGCTGGAGGGACTCATCGAGCAGGCCCCCGGCACCAGCGCCGCCGACGCGGGACGGGCGGACGAACTGCGCGACCGGCTGGCCCCGCTCGCCGAGGCCGAGCGCTTCCGGACCCTGCTGGAGATCGTCCGGACCGAGGCCGCGCGCGTGCTGGACCTCGACGGCACCGGCACGATCGGCGTCGACCGGGCCTTCAAGGAACTCGGGTTCACCTCCGTCACGGCGGTGGGCCTGCGCAACCGGCTGACCGAGGCCACCGGCCTGCGGCTGCCCGCCACCCTGGCCTTCGACCACCCCACCCCCGGCGCCGTGGCCCGGCTGGTGCTCGGCGAGCTCCTGGGCGGTGCCCCGGACAGCGAGGACGACGCCGCGCAGAGCGCGCCGGACGCCCGCTTCGACGAGCCGATCGCGATCGTCGGGATGGCCTGCCGGCTGCCGGGCGGGGTGTCCTCGCCGGAGGAGCTGTGGCGGCTGCTGGTGGAGGAGCGGGACGCGATCTCCGGGTTCCCGGAGGACCGCGGCTGGGACCTGGAGGCGCTGTTCGACCCTGACCCGGACCGGGCCGGCACCTCCTACGCGCGTGACGGCGGATTCCTGGAGGACGCGGCCGGGTTCGACGCGGGGTTCTTCGGGATCTCGCCGCGCGAGGCGCTGGCGATGGACCCGCAGCAGCGGCTGCTGCTGGAGACCTCGTGGGAGGCCTTCGAGCGGGCGGGCATCGACCCCACTGCGCTGCACGGCAGCAAGGTCGGCGTCTACTCCGGCGTCATGTACCACGACTACGCGTCCAAGGTGGAGCGGCTGCCCGAGGGCATCGAGGGCTATCTGGGCACCGGGACGGCCGGCAGCGTCGTCTCGGGCCGGGTGTCGTACACGCTGGGTCTCGAGGGCCCTGCGGTGACGGTGGACACGGCGTGCTCCTCTTCGCTGGTGGCGCTGCACCTCGCCGTGCAGTCGCTGCGCCAGGGCGAGACCACGGTCGCGCTCGCCGGAGGCGTGGCCGTGATGTCACTGCCCGGTTCCTTCGTGGAGTTCTCCCGCCAGCGCGGTCTGGCGCCGGACGGCCGGTGCAAGGCGTTCGCGGCGTCGGCCGATGGGACGGCGTGGGCCGAGGGTGTGGCGGTGGTGTTGTTGGAGCGGTTGTCGGAGGCGCGTCGGCGTGGGCACCGGGTGCTGGCGGTGGTGCGGGGCAGTGCGGTGAACCAGGACGGTGCGTCGAACGGTCTGACGGCTCCGAACGGTCCGTCGCAGCAGCGGGTGATTCGGCAGGCGCTGGCGAGTGCCCGGCTGGCGTCGGCGGATGTGGATGTGGTGGAGGCGCACGGCACGGGGACGGCGCTGGGTGATCCGATCGAGGCGCAGGCGTTGCTGGCGACGTACGGGCAGGGCCGGCAGGCCGAACGGCCCCTGTGGCTCGGCTCGTTGAAGTCGAACATCGGTCATGCGCAGGCGTCCGCGGGTGTGGCGGGTGTGATCAAGATGGTGCTGGCGATGCGGCACGGGGTGATGCCGAAGACGCTGCACGTGGACGAGCCGTCGCCGAAGGTGGACTGGTCGGCCGGTGCGGTGGAGTTGCTGACCGAGGCGCGGGAATGGCCGGCGGTCGAGGGGCGCCCGCGCCGGGCCGCCGTCTCCTCCTTCGGCATCAGCGGGACCAACGCACACGTCGTACTGGAGGAGGCACCGGACGTTGACACCCCGTCGGACGCCCGGGACACGGGCGCCCTGCCGGTGGTGCCGTGGGTGCTGTCGGCGCGCTCGGAGGGCGGGCTGCGGGGGCAGGCCGACCGGCTTCACACGCTGCTGGAGGGCGATGCGGAACTGGACCCGGTGGACGTCGGGTTCTCGCTGGCCACGACCAGGGCCGCGATGGACCACCGCGCCGTGATCCTGGCGGGCGGCCGCGGTGAGGCCCTCGCGGAGCTCGCCCTGCTGTCCGCCGGCGAGGAGCCGGCCGGCGTCGTCCAGGGCGTCCTGGACGACGGGACTCACGGCCGGGTCGGGGTGCTGTTCACCGGTCAGGGCAGTCAGCGGTTGGGGATGGGCCGGGGGTTGTACGAGGCGTTCCCGGTGTTCGCGAAGGCTTTCGACGAGGTGTGCGCGGAGCTGGATCCGCATCTGGAGGTGCCGCTGCGGGAGGTGGTCTGGGGCGGGGACGCCTCGGCCGTGGAGGCGACGGGGGTGGCGCAGCCGGGTCTGTTCGCGTTCGAGGTGGCGCTGTTCCGTCTGGTCGAGTCCTGGGGCGTGCAGGCGGACTTCGTGGCCGGGCACTCGGTGGGCGAGCTGGCGGCGGCGCATGTGGCGGGGGTGTTCTCGCTGGCGGATGCGGCGCGGTTGGTGGCGGCGCGTGGTCGTCTGATGCAGGCGCTTCCGACCGGTGGCGCGATGGTCGCGGTGCGGGCGACGGAGGCCGAGGCGGTGGCGCAGCTGATCGATGGTGTGTCGATCGCGGCGGTGAACGGCCCGTCGCAGGTGGTGATTTCGGGTGCCGAGGACGCCGTCTTGGAGGTGGCGTCGCGGTTCGGCAGGTCGAAGCGCCTGTCGGTCTCGCACGCGTTCCACTCGGGTCTGATGGACGGCATGCTGGCGGAGTTCCGCGAGGTCGCCCGCTCGGTGTCGTACTCCCCGTCCGTGGTCCCGGTGGTGTCCAATGTGACGGGCTCGCTCGCGGGTGAGGAGCTGCGGGACCCGGAGTACTGGGTGCGGCACGTGCGCGAGACCGTGCGTTTCGCCGATGGTGTGCGCACGCTGCACGAGCAGGGCGTGACGGTGTTCCTGGAGCTCGGCCCGGACGGTGTGCTGACGGGCATGGCGCAGGACGTCCTGGAGGGCGCGGCCGGCACGGCGGCCTTCGTCCCGGCGGTGCGGGCCGGCCGTCCCGAGGACCGGACGGTCCTCACGGCCCTGGCCCAGCTCCATGTGCGGGGCGCCGGCCTCGACTGGTCGGCGGTGTTCGCGGGCACCGGCGCCCGCGCGGTGGAACTGCCCACCTACGCCTTCCAACACGAGCGGTTCTGGCTGGAGTCGGGCGCCTCGGCCGGTGACGTGTCGGCGGCGGGCCTGACCTCGGCCGAACACCCGCTGCTCGGCGCGGTGGTGCAGGTGCCGGACGCGGGCGGTCTGGTGGCCTCGGCGCGGCTCTCGCTGCGCACCCACCCGTGGCTGGCCGACCACCGGGTGTCGGGCGCGGTGGTGCTGCCGGGGACCGGGCTGCTGGAGCTGGTGGTCCGGGCCGGTGACGAGGTGGGTGCCGGTGCCGTCGAGGAGTTGGTGATCGAGGCGCCGCTGGTGGTGCCGGACGCCGGCGGAACGCAGGTCCGGGTGGTGGTGTCCGGTGCGGACGCGGCCGGGCGCCGGACGGTGGGCGTGTACTCGCGGACGGAGGGGGCTTCGGCCGACCTGCCGTGGGTCCGGCACGCCACCGGCACGCTCACCGAGGAGGGCCCGGTCGCGGTCGGGGGTCTGACGCAGTGGCCTCCGGTGGACGCCCGGGCGGAGGATCCGGCGGAGTTCTACGAGCGCCAGGCCGGGGCCGGTGTGGTGTACGGGCCGTCGTT
>NZ_JBSFWR010000025.1:0-92591 GCF_053594915.1 Kitasatospora sp. NPDC002543
CGAAACTTCGTCGGAGGCCACCGGCGCGTGGTGTGTGCAGCGAAGGGGGGTACGACAGGACTCCGTCGTAGTCGGAGATCCATGTGTCACCAATGTCCTGCAGTTCTATACCTAGCCCATCGGGGGAAGCGGGGGGAGGCCGGTGTCGGGGGCGTGGCGCAGTCCGTCGCCGGTGGAACGGCCGGAGAGCCAGGCGGTGAGGGCGCGGAGCGGGCCCTCGACGGTCAGGGACACCTCGCCCGAGCCGATCACGGCGCGGTCCGCGGTGTCGTCGGAGACCAGCTCGACGGCCGGCAGGTCGGCCGCCCCGGCCAGCCCTCCGGAGATCCGGCGGAACTGGGCGGCCGCGAACTCCTCCGGCCAGTGCGCGGGGGTGTACCCGGCGTCCAGGTCGACGTGGTGGAACTCCAGCTCGACCACGCGCTTGGCCGGGATGTCGCAGGCCGGGAAGACGTAGCCGAAGCGGTGCCTGACCGTCGCCGTCCAGGCCTCGTCGGTCATCCGCGCGGCGGCGGCCAGGAAGCGCTCGTGGGAGTCGCGCAGGTCGGCGAGCTGGACGTCGAGCGGCCGCGGCGCGTCGCGCTCGATGTCGGCGTCGCGGGCCTCGTGGGTGGCGTACTGGGGGATGTCGGTGCCGGTGCGGGCGCCGGTCAGCAGGTTGACCAGCGAGTCGGCGTTGCGGGCGAGGTGGGCGAGCACGTGACCGCGGGTCCAGCCGGGCAGGGCGGAGGGTTCGGCGAGGGCCTGCGGCTTCAGCTCGGCGGCGGTGTGCAGCAGGTGCCGGGTGCTCTCCTCGACCCGGGCCAGGGCCCGGGAGGCGGAGGCGGCGGCGGACTTCGGGTCGGCGGACTTCGGGTCGGTCATCACATCTGCCTTCTGTGCGCGACGGCGCGTTGCCCGAGGGGGCCCCGCTCGTTGACCATGTGACGCTACCGCCGAAATCGGGCCCTGAGCAGGCCCTTTTTCGGTCCGGGTACGGACGGTCCGGAGGTCGGCCTCACTCGTTCGGGTGGTCCCGGCTGGACAAGGTCGATATTCGAACGTCTGAGCTATAGGCTGGCTGCCGCATCCTGGAAGAAGCAGCACATCCCAACGCAAGCCCTCTCGCACCGGAGAAAGGCGCCAGAAGCAGTGGCCGACCGCCTCATCGTCCGCGGTGCTCGCGAGCACAACCTCAAGAACGTCTCGCTCGACCTGCCCCGCGACTCCCTCATCGTCTTCACGGGCCTCTCCGGCTCCGGCAAGTCCTCGCTCGCCTTCGACACGATCTTCGCCGAGGGCCAGCGCCGCTACGTCGAGTCTCTGTCGTCCTACGCCCGCCAGTTCCTGGGCCAGATGGACAAGCCCGACGTCGACTTCATCGAAGGCCTCTCCCCGGCCGTCTCGATCGACCAGAAGTCCACCAACCGCAACCCCCGTTCGACCGTCGGGACCATCACCGAGGTCTACGACTACCTGCGCCTGCTGTTCGCCCGGATCGGCAAGCCGCACTGCCCGCACTGCGGCCGTCCGATCGCCAAGCAGTCGCCGCAGGCGATCGTCGACAAGGTGCTGGAGCTCGCCGAGGGCACCCGCTTCCAGGTGCTGAGCCCGGTGGTGCGCGAGCGCAAGGGCGAGTTCGTCGACCTCTTCGCCGACCTCCAGTCCAAGGGCTACTCCCGCGCCCGGGTCGACGGCGGGACGATCCAGCTCGCCGAGCCGCCGAAGCTCAAGAAGCAGGAGAAGCACACCGTCGAGGTGGTGATCGACCGCCTGACCGTCAAGGACAGCGCCAAGCGGCGGCTCACCGACTCGGTGGAGACGGCCCTGCGGCTGTCCGGCGGCATGGTCGTGCTCGACTTCGTCGACCTCCCCGAGGACGACCCGGAGCGCGAGCGGATGTACTCCGAGCACCTCTACTGCCCGTACGACGACGTGTCGTTCGAGGAGCTGGAGCCGCGCTCGTTCTCCTTCAACTCGCCGTTCGGCGCCTGCCCGGACTGCTCGGGCCTGGGCAACCGGATGGAGGTCGACCCGGAGCTGGTCGTCCCGGACGTCGAGCGCTCGCTCGACGAGGGCGCGATCCACCCGTGGTCGGCCGGGCACGCCAAGGAGTACTTCCAGCGCCTGATCGACGCGCTGGCCGGGGAGCTCGGCTTCCGCACCGACATCCCCTGGGCCGGGCTGCCCGCCCGGGCCAGGAAGGCGCTGCTGTACGGCCACAAGCACCAGGTGGAGGTCCGCTACCGCAACCGCTTCGGCCGGGAGCGCTCGTACAGCACGGGCTTCGAGGGCGCGATCCCGTTCATCCAGCGCCGGCACACCGAGGCGGAGAGCGACAGCAGCCGCGAGCGCTTCGAGGGCTACATGCGCGAGGTGCCCTGCCCGACCTGCCGGGGCACCCGGCTCAAGCCGGTGGTGCTCGCCGTCACCGTCCAGGACAAGTCGATCGCCGACGTCTCCTCGATGTCGATCAGCGACTGCTCCGAGTTCCTGGGCGCGATGAAGCTCAACGCCCGGGACAAGCAGATCGCCGAGCGGGTCCTCAAGGAGGTCAACGAGCGGCTGCGCTTCCTGGTCGACGTCGGCCTGGACTACCTCTCGCTCGACCGCGCGGCCGGCACCCTGTCCGGCGGCGAGGCCCAGCGCATCCGGCTGGCCACCCAGATCGGCTCCGGCCTGGTCGGTGTGCTGTACGTGCTGGACGAGCCGTCCATCGGCCTGCACCAGCGGGACAACCACCGGCTGATCGAGACGCTGGTGCGGCTGCGCGACATCGGCAACACCCTGATCGTGGTCGAGCACGACGAGGACACCATCAAGACCGCGGACTGGGTGGTCGACATCGGACCGGGCGCCGGTGAGCACGGCGGCAAGGTGGTGCACTCCGGCTCGCTGAAGCAGCTGCTCGCCAACAAGGAGTCGCTGACCGGCCAGTACCTCTCCGGCAAGCGGTCCATCCCGATCCCGACCACCCGCCGCGAGCGGGACAAGAAGCGCCAGCTGACCGTCCACGGGGCCCGCGAGCACAACCTCAAGGACGTCACGGTCGGCTTCCCGCTCGGCACCTTCACGGCGATCACGGGCGTCTCCGGCTCCGGCAAGTCGACGCTGGTCAACGACATCCTGTACACCCACCTCGCCAGGGAGCTGAACGGCGCCCGCAGCGTGCCCGGCCGGCACACCCGGATCACCGGCACCGACCTGGTGGACAAGGTGGTGCACGTCGACCAGTCGCCGATCGGCCGTACCCCGCGCTCCAACCCGGCCACCTACACCGGGGTGTTCGACCACGTCCGCCGGCTCTTCGCGGAGACGCAGGAGGCCAAGGTCCGCGGCTACCTGCCCGGCCGGTTCTCCTTCAACGTCAAGGGCGGCCGCTGCGAGAACTGCTCGGGCGACGGCACCATCAAGATCGAGATGAACTTCCTGCCGGACGTCTACGTGCCGTGCGAGGTCTGCCACGGCGCCCGGTACAACCGGGAGACGCTGGAGGTCCACTACAAGGGCAAGTCCATCGCCGAGGTGCTGGACATGCCGATCGAGGAGGCGCTGGCGTTCTTCGAGGCCGTCCCGGCGATCGCCCGGCACCTGCGGACGCTCAACGACGTCGGCCTCGGCTACGTCCGGCTCGGCCAGTCCGCGCCCACCCTCTCCGGCGGCGAGGCGCAGCGCGTCAAGCTCGCCTCGGAGCTGCAGAAGCGCTCCACCGGGCGGACGGTCTACGTGCTGGACGAGCCCACCACCGGCCTGCACTTCGAGGACATCAGCAAGCTGATCAAGGTGCTCAGCGGGCTCGTCGAGAAGGGCAACACGGTGATCGTCATCGAGCACAACCTCGATGTGATCAAGACCGCCGACTGGGTCGTCGACATGGGCCCCGAGGGCGGCTCCGGCGGTGGCACGGTGGTCGCCGAGGGCACCCCCGAGCAGATCGCCGGCGTGCCGGAGAGCCACACCGGCAAGTTCCTGCGGGACATCCTGCCGGACGGCTTCGCGGACGCCCCGGCCGCCGCCCCGGCGAAGAAGGCGCCGCGCAAGCGCGCGGCCGCCGCGAAGAAGTAACCGCCGCGAAGAAGTAACCGACGCGAAGACACGGCCGTCGCGAAGACGCGGCCCCGCCCGCCCCGCCGCTCCCCGGGCACTGCCAGGAGCGGCGGGGCGGGCGCCGCATAGACTTCCGTGGTCCCTCGCCGCAGCAGCAAACCGTAGGAGCACACCGATGTCCGAGGCCCCCGAGACCAGCCCCACCGCCTCCCGCCGCACCCTGCTCTGCGGGGCCGCGGCCGTCCTGGCGGCCGGCGGCACCGTGGCGGTCACCGGGTGCAGTTCCTCGGCGGGGGACAAGGGCGCCCTCAAGGGCCCGGTCGACCTCGGCCCGGCCTCGGCCGTGCCGGAGGGCGGCGGCAAGGTCTTCCGCGAGCAGAAGATCGTGGTGACCCAGCCCACCGCCGGCCAGTACAAGGCGTTCAACGCCCGCTGCACCCACGCCGGCTGCCTCGTCGACCAGGTGAAGAACGCCCAGATCCAGTGCCCCTGCCACGGCAGCCGGTTCGCCATCGCCGACGGCGCCGTGCAGGACGGACCGGCCCCCTCCCCGCTGCCCGCCTACACCGTCACGGTCGAGGGCGGCAACCTCAAGGTGACCCCGAGCTGACCGAGTTGACCGACTTGACCGCCTCCCGACCGCCACGGTCCCCGTTGACGATCGCCGCCCCGCGGCCCCGGCCCCACTCGGTACGGTGGACCCATGGCTGACCCGAGCACCTACCGCCCCGCGCCCGGTGCGATCCCGACCTCCCCCGGCGTCTACAAGTTCCGCGACGCCCACGGCCGGGTCATCTACGTCGGCAAGGCCAAGAGCCTGCGGCCGCGCCTCTCGTCCTACTTCCAGGACCTGGCCGGCCTGCACCCGCGCACCGCGACCATGGTCACCACCGCCGCCTCGGTGGAGTGGACCGTCGTCGGCACCGAGGTCGAGGCGCTCCAGCTGGAGTACTCCTGGATCAAGGAGTTCGACCCGCGGTTCAACGTCAAGTACCGCGACGACAAGAGCTATCCGGAACTCGCCGTCACCCTGAACGAGGAGTACCCGCGGGTCCAGGTGATGCGCGGGGCGCACAAGAAGGGCGTGCGCTACTTCGGCCCGTACGGGCACGCCTGGGCGATCCGCGAGACGGTCGACCTGCTGCTGCGCGTCTTCCCCGTCCGCACCTGCTCCAACGGCGTCTTCAAGCGCGCCCGCCAGGTCGGCCGGCCCTGCCTGCTCGGCTACATCGGCAAGTGCGCCGCGCCCTGCGTCGGCAAGGTCTCGGCGGACGAACACCGGGCGCTGGCCGAGGACTTCTGCGACTTCATGGCCGGGCGCACCGGCAACTACCTGCGCCGGCTGGAAGACGGGATGCGGGAGGCCGCGGCCGAGCTGGAGTACGAGAAGGCGGCCCGGCTGCGCGACGACATCGGCGCCCTCAAGCGCGCGATGGAGAAGAACGCCATCGTGCTCGCCGACGCCACCGACGCCGACCTGCTGGCCGTCGCCGAGGACGAGCTCGAAGCCGCCGTGCAGATCTTCCACGTCCGCGGCGGCCGGGTGCGCGGCCAGCGCGGCTGGGTCACCGACAAGGTCGAGGACGTGGACACCGCCGGCCTGGTCGAGCACGCCCTCCAGCAGCTCTACGGCGGCGGCGAGTCCGTCCCCCGCGAGGTGCTCGTCCCCGCCCTGCCCGACCCGGCGGAGCCGGTCCGCGAGTGGCTCGGCGGCCTGCGCGGCAGCCAGGTCGACCTGCGCATCCCCCAGCGCGGCGACAAGAAGGACCTGATGGCCACCGTGCAGCGCAACGCCCAGCAGGCGCTCGCGCTGCACAAGACCAAGCGCGCCTCCGACCTCACCACCCGCAGCCGCGCCCTCCAGGAGATCGCCGACGCGCTGGAGCTGGACTCCGTCCCGCTGCGCATCGAGTGCTACGACATCTCCCACCTCCAGGGCGAGGACGTGGTCGCCTCCATGGTCGTCTTCGAGGACGGCCTGGCCCGCAAGAGCGAGTACCGGCGCTTCCAGATCAGGGGCTTCGAGGGCCAGGACGACGTCCGCTCGATGCACGAGGTGATCAGCCGGCGCTTCCGCCGCTACCTCCAGGAGCGCGAACAGACCGGCGAGTGGGCCGTCCCGGAGTCCGAGGACGGCCCGGCCGAGGACGACCGGCCGGAGGACGGCCCGCGCACCGAGGACGGCCGCCCCAAGCGCTTCGCCTACCCGCCGCAGCTACTGGTCGTCGACGGCGGCCAGCCGCAGGTCGCCGCCGCCAAGCGCGCGCTGGACGAGCTCGGCATCGACGACGTCGCGCTGTGCGGCCTGGCCAAGCGCCTGGAGGAGGTCTGGCTGCCGGGTGAGGACGACCCGGTGGTGCTGCCCCGCTCCAGCGAGGGCCTCTACCTGCTCCAGCGGGTCCGCGACGAGGCGCACCGCTTCGCGATCAGCTATCAGCGCAACAAGCGTTCCAAGCGACTCACCGCCGGGGAACTGGACTCCGTCCCGGGCCTCGGCGAGACTCGCCGCCGGGCGCTGCTCAAGCACTTCGGCTCGCTGAAGAAGCTCCGGGCCGCCACCGTGGACGAGCTCTGCGAGGTACCCGGCATCGGACGCCGCACCGCGCAGACTGTTGCGGAGGCGTTGTCGTCCCGTACACCCGTCGCACCCGCGGTCAACACCGCGACCGGCGAGATCATCGAGGACGGGGTCGACGAGACCACCGAGCCGGTGGCAGCAGCACCCCAGACCGCACCATCCCAGGAGACGCCATGACGGCCGACGCCGCCCGTCAGCCGGTGCGCCCCGGCCCCGCCCGCCTGCCCGGGCCGGGGAAGGGCGGCCGAGCCGTACGCGTTCTCCCCAGCAGAAAGACCGAGAGCGGGGAACCGAAGTGACCGTGTCAGACGTGGCCGAGAACGCGCCGGAGCTGGTGATCATCTCCGGCATGTCCGGAGCCGGCCGCTCCACCGCGGCCAAGTGCCTGGAGGACCTCGGCTGGTTCGTGGTGGACAACCTGCCGCCGGCCCTGATCCCGACCATGGTCGACCTGGGCGCGCGCTCCCAGGGCAACGTCGCCCGGATCGGCGTGGTCGTGGACGTCCGCGGCCGGCAGTTCTTCGACGACCTCCTCACCTCGCTGGACGAGCTGGAGAAGCGCGGAGTCCGGCTCCGGGTCGTCTTCCTGGACTCCTCCGACGAGGCGCTGGTGCGCCGCTTCGAGAGCGTCCGCCGCCCGCACCCGCTGCAGGCCGACGGCCGGATCGTGGACGGCATCGCCCAGGAGCGCGACCTGCTGCGCGACCTGCGCGGCGAGGCCGACCTGGTGATCGACACCTCCAACCTCAACGTGCACCAGCTGCGGGCCAAGCTGGACGCCCAGTTCGCCGACCACGACGAACCCGAGCTGCGCGCCACCGTGATGTCCTTCGGCTTCAAGTACGGCCTGCCGGTCGACGCCGACCTCGTGGTGGACTGCCGTTTCCTGCCCAACCCGCACTGGGTGCCCGAACTGCGGGCCCGCACCGGCACCGACGCGGACGTCGCCGACTACGTCTTCCAGCAGCCCGGAGCCAACGAGTTCCTGGACGGCTACACCCAGCTGCTGCGCATCATCACCGAGGGATACCGCCGCGAGGGGAAGCGCTACATGACGCTTGCCGTAGGCTGCACCGGTGGCAAGCACCGCAGCGTCGCCATGTCCGAGCGTCTGACCAAGCGTCTCATCGCCGACGGAGTCGAGACGGTGCTCGTTCACCGTGACATGGGACGGGAGTAACCGCCGCCTCCCTGCCGGGCCCGTCGGCGGAGCGGTCGGCGGGCCGAGGAACGCGAGGTGATTGTGGCGGGATACGTGCCCGGGCGGCAGCCGCAGAGCAGGACCGGTGACCGGGCGGGCAGCCCGGCCCGGCCCACGGCGCCGAGTCGTCCGCGCAGCAGTCCCGCCCGGGCCAATCCGGCCCCGAGGATCACCGCGCTCGGTGGCGGGCAGGGCCTGTCCGCCTCGCTGTCCGCGCTGCGCCGGCTCACCAGCGACCTGACCGCCGTGGTCACCGTCGCCGACGACGGCGGCTCCAGCGGGCGGCTGCGCGAGGAGCTGGGGGTGCTGCCCCCGGGCGACCTGCGCAAGGCGCTGGCCGCGCTGTGCGGGGACGACGACTGGGGCCGCACCTGGTCCGAGGTGATCCAGCAGCGCTTCACCGGCAACGGGGAGCTCGGCGGCCACGCGGTCGGCAACCTGCTGATCGTCGCGCTCTGGGAGAAGCTGGGCGACCCGGTGGCGGCACTGGACTGGGTCGGCCGGCTGCTCAACGTCCAGGGCCGGGTGCTGCCGATGTCGGCGGTGCCGCTGGACATCGAGGCGACCGTCCGCGGCCACGACCCGCTGCACCCCGGCGAGCTCACGGCCGTCCGCGGCCAGGCCGACGTCGCGGTGACCCCGGGCACCGTGCAGTCGATCCGGCTGCTGCCCGACGAGCCGCCCGCCGTCCCGGAGGCGGTCACGGCCGTCCGGGAGGCGGACTGGGTGGTGCTCGGCCCCGGCTCCTGGTTCACCAGCGTGCTGCCGCACCTGCTGGTGCCCGAGCTGGCCGCGGCGCTCACCGAGACCCGCGCCCGCCGGCTGCTCACCCTGAACCTGGCCCCCCAGCCCGGGGAGACCGAGGGCTTCACCCCCCAGCGCCACCTGGAGGTCATCGCCGACCACGCTCCGGACCTCGCGGTGGATGCGATCCTGGTGGACGAGCGCGCCGTCACCGGCGGGGCCTTCGGCCAGGCCGACCTGGACGGCTTGGAGAAGTCCGCGGCCCGGATGGGCGCCGCTCTGGTACTCGGCTCGGTGGCCCGCACCGACGGGACGCCGCGACACGACCCCGAGCTGTTGGCGGCAGCGTACGACCGGATTTTCCGGACACATGGAAGGATCGGGCCATGGCGATGACTCCAGCGGTGAAGGACGAGATCAGCCGGCTCCCGGTCACCCGGGCCTGCTGTCGCAAGGCGGAGGTGTCGGCGATCCTGCGGTTCGCGGGCGGACTGCACATCGTGAGCGGCCGCATCGTGATCGAGGCGGAGCTGGACACCGGAGCGGCGGCACGGCGGCTGCGCAAGGACCTGCTGGAGATCTTCGGGCACTCCTCGGACCTCGTGGTGATGGCCCCCGGCGGGCTGCGCCGCGGCAGCCGCTTCGTGGTGCGGGTGGTCAAGGACGGCGAGCTGCTCGCACGCCAGACCGGGCTCGTGGACGGCCGCGGCCGTCCGATCCGGGGGCTGCCCCCGGCGGTCGTCTCCGGGGCGACCTGTGACGCCGAGGCGGCCTGGCGCGGGGCCTTCCTGGCGCACGGCTCGCTCACGGAGCCGGGTCGCTCCTCCTCGCTGGAGATCACCTGCCCCGGCTCCGAGGCCGCCCTCGCGCTGGTCGGCGCCGCCCGTCGGCTCGGCATCCCGGCCAAGGCCCGCGAGGTGCGCGGCGTGGATCGGGTGGTGATCCGCGACGGCGACGCGATCGGCGCCCTGCTGACCCGGCTCGGCGCGCACGAGTCGGTGCTGGCCTGGGAGGAGCGCCGGATGCGGCGCGAGGTGCGCGCCACCGCCAACCGGCTGGCCAACTTCGACGACGCCAACCTGCGCCGCTCGGCCCGGGCCGCGGTGGCGGCCGGCGCCCGGGTGGCCCGCGCGCTGGAGATCCTCGGCGACGAGGTGCCCGAGCACCTGGCCGCGGCCGGCCAGCTGCGGATGCAGCACAAGCAGGCCTCGCTGGAGGAGCTGGGCGCGCTCGCCGACCCGCCGCTGACCAAGGACGCGGTGGCCGGCCGGATCCGCCGTCTGCTGGCGATGGCAGACAAGCGCGCCTCCGAGCTCGGCCTGCCGAGCACCGAGGCCAGCATCACCGACGAGATGGCGATGAACTGACGGTCACGCCCGGTGACGACACCACGGCCGGCGCCCCCGCTCGGGGGCGTCGGCCGTCGGCGTTCCCGGGTGGTCCCGGGGGCGGCCTCCGAACGGGTTTCCGGGCCCGCCGACACTCCCGAATTGGTAGAGACCACTGGCCCGGGACCAACTGCCCGGCGGAGCAAGGCCGGACGGCCTGAAATCGGGTTTCGGCCGCGCCACGCCCGGTCCCACCAGGCGGCGCGATGTGCCGTCCCAGGCCCCGGAGGGGTAGGGTCATAGGCGGTCGGGGACTTCCCAAATCTCACCCCCGCCGGGCCTCGCGCCCGGCGTACCTAACGAGGAGATCGGTTCGTGACGATCCGGGTAGGCATCAACGGCTTCGGCCGCATCGGCCGCAACTTCTTCCGCGCGGTCAAGGCTCAGGGCGCGGACATCGAGGTCGTGGGTGTCAACGACCTCACCGACACGAAGACCCTGGCCCACCTGCTCAAGTACGACACCACCCTGGGGACCTTCCCGGGCGAGGTCTCGCACACCGAGGACAGCATCACCGTCGACGGCCACACCTTCAAGGTGACCGCCGAGCGTGACCCCGCCAACCTCCCGTGGGCCGCCCTGGGCGCCGACATCGTCGTCGAGTCCACCGGCATCTTCACCAAGGCCGAGGCCGCGAAGAAGCACCTCGCCGCCGGCGCGAAGAAGGTCATCATCTCGGCGCCCGCCAGTGACGAGGACGTCACCATCGTGCTGGGCGTCAACGACGAGAAGTACGACGCCGCCAACCACCACATCATCTCCAACGCCTCCTGCACCACCAACTGCGTGGCGCCGATGGCGAAGGTGCTGAACGAGGCCTTCGGCATCGTCAAGGGCCTGATGACCACCGTCCACGCGTTCACCAACGACCAGGTGACCCTGGACTTCCCGCACAAGGACCTGCGCCGTGCTCGTGCGGCCTCGCAGAACATCATCCCGACCTCGACCGGCGCCGCCAAGGCGACCGCCCTGGTCCTGCCGGAGCTGAAGGGCAAGCTGGACGGCACCTCGCTGCGCGTCCCGGTCCCGACCGGCTCCATCACGGACCTGGTCGTCACCCTGGAGCGCGAGGTCACCAAGGACGAGGTCAACGCGGCCTTCCAGAAGGCCGCGCAGGAGGGCCCGCTCAAGGGCATCCTGGCCTACACCGAGGACCCGATCGTCTCCTCGGACATCGTCAACGACCCGGCTTCGTGCATCTTCGACAGCCAGCTCACCATGGTCCAGGGCAACCAGGTCAAGGTGCTCGGCTGGTACGACAACGAGTGGGGCTACTCGAACCGCGTGGTCGACCTGGTCACCCTCGTCGGCGGGCAGCTCTGACCTTGCGGGAGCTGACGTGATGTAGGGGCGAGGGCCCGGGCGGCGTACGGTGCCGGCCGGGCCCTCGTTCCGCGCTCAAGGACTTCTCAGGCGGCCCCTGCGCCGTGCCGCCTCACTGCGCATCAACCATCTCCCCAGGAGAAACCGAATCCCCGTGAAGACCATCGAAGAGCTCATCGAAGCCGGCGTCGAAGGCAAGCGCGTGTTCGTGCGCGCCGACCTGAACGTGCCGCTGGACGGCGACACGATCACCGACGACGGCCGGATCCGCGCCGTCGCGCCGACCATCGCCAAGCTGGCCGCGGCCGGCGCGAAGGTCGTCGTGGCCTCGCACCTCGGCCGCCCCAAGGGCGAGCCGGACCCGAAGTTCTCGCTCGCGCCGGTGGCCGTGCGCCTCGGCGAGATCCTCGGCAAGGACGTCGCCTTCGCCGCCGACACCGTCGGTGACAGCGCGGCGGCCACCGTGGCCGGGCTGGCGGCCGGCGAGGTCGCGCTGCTGGAGAACCTGCGCTTCAACGCCGGCGAGACCAGCAAGGACGACGCCGAGCGCAAGGCCTTCGCCGAGCAGCTGGCCGCGCTGGCGGACCTGTACGTCGGTGACGGCTTCGGGGCCGTGCACCGCAAGCACGCCTCGGTCTACGACCTGCCGGCGCTGCTGCCGCACGCCGCCGGCGACCTGATCGCCACCGAGGTCGGCGTGCTGAAGAAGCTCACCGAGGAGGTCGCCCGCCCGTACGTGGTGGTGCTGGGCGGCGCCAAGGTCTCCGACAAGCTGGGCGTGATCGACAACCTGCTGGAGAAGGCCGACCGGATCCTGATCGGCGGCGGCATGGCGTACACCTTCCTCAAGGCCAAGGGCCACGAGGTCGGCATCTCGCTGCTGCAGGCGGACCAGATCCCGACCGTCCTGGAGTACCTGGCCCGGGCCGAGGCGCGCGGCGTCGAGTTCGTGCTGCCGGTGGACGTCCTGGTCTCCGCCGAGTTCCCGGACCTCAAGACCAAGGCCCCGGCGAACCCCTCGACCGTCGCCGCGGACGCCATCCCGGCCGACGAGGAGGGCCTGGACATCGGCCCGAAGACCCGCGAGCTGTACGCGGCCAAGCTGGCCGACGCGGGCACCGTGTTCTGGAACGGCCCGATGGGCGTCTTCGAGCACCCGGACTACGCGAACGGCACCAAGG
Organism: Kitasatospora sp. NPDC002543; assembly: GCF_053594915.1. NCBI lineage: Bacteria > Bacillati > Actinomycetota > Actinomycetes > Kitasatosporales > Streptomycetaceae > Kitasatospora > Kitasatospora sp. NPDC002543. The sequence continues at coordinate 12,442 of NZ_JBSFWR010000025.1, forward strand.
CCGTCGCGCAGGCCCTGATCGACAGCGACGCGTTCACCGTGGTCGGTGGCGGCGACTCCGCCGCGGCCGTCCGCATCCTGGGCTTCGACGAGACGGAGTTCGGGCACATCTCGACCGGCGGCGGCGCCAGCCTCGAGTACCTGGAGGGCAAGACCCTCCCCGGTCTCGCCGCTCTGGAGGACTGAAAGCACATGACCGACCGTCTCCCGCTGATGGCGGGCAACTGGAAGATGAACCTCAACCACCTTGAGGCCATCCAGCACACCCAGAAGCTGGCCTTCGCGCTGGCCGACAAGGACTACGAGGCCGTCGAGGTCGCCGTCCTGGTGCCGTTCACCGACCTGCGCTCGGTGCAGACCCTGGTGTTCGGCGACAAGCTGAAGATCAAGTACGGCTCGCAGGACATCTCGCAGCACGACGGCGGGGCCTACACCGGCGAGGTCTCCGGCCCGATGCTGGCCAAGCTGCAGTGCACCTACGCGGTGATCGGCCACTCCGAGCGCCGCCAGTACCACGGCGAGGACGAGGAGATCGTCAACGCCAAGGTGAAGGCCGCCTACCGCGCCGGGATCACCCCGATCCTCTGCGTCGGCGAGCCGCTGGACGTCCGCAAGGCCGGCACCCACGTCGAGCACACCCTGGCCCAGCTGGACGGCGGCCTGGCCGGCGTCCCGGCCCACCAGGCCGAGTCGATCGTGGTCGCGTACGAGCCGGTCTGGGCGATCGGCACCGGCGAGGTGGCCACCCCGGAGGACGCGCAGGAGGTCTGCGCCGCGATCCGCGCGCGGATCGCCGAGCTGTACGACGCCGAGCTGGCCGGCAAGGTCCGCGTGCTGTACGGCGGCTCGGTGAAGTCGTCGAGCGCGGCCGGCCTGATGGCCAAGCCCGACATCGACGGCGGCCTGGTCGGCGGTGCCTCGCTGGACGCCGAGGAGTTCGTCAAGATCGTGCGCTACCGTGAGCAGGCAGTAGGCTAACGCCGCCGCAGCAACGTAGGCTTTGGGGCCGGACCGCCGTACGCGGCCCGGCCCCTTCGCCGAAGATACGAGAGAGTTGGTCCCGTCGTGGTTCTCGGGTTCTCGATTGCCCTGATCATCTTCAGTCTGCTGATGATCCTCCTGGTGCTGCTGCACAAGGGGAAGGGCGGCGGCCTGTCCGACATGTTCGGCGGCGGCGCGATGTCCACCGGTGGCGGTTCGGCGGTGGCCGAGCGCAACCTGGACCGCATCACCATCGTTGTGGGCGTGGGATGGTTCGCATCCATCATCGTGCTGGGCCTGCTGATGAAGACCTCGGTCTGACGTACCCCTGACGCCCCGTCGCCCGAGCGCCTATCCTGTAACGGCCCGGTGCGGAGGCGATGGTGGCGGATGCTTAACTCCTGCTTACACTAGGACGACTTTCGCCACCGACGCGCACCGCGGCGGGTCGGCGCACCAGTACGCAGGGAGTCAGACCGTGGCAAGTGGCAATGCCATCCGTGGCAGCAGGGTCGGGGCCGGCCCGATGGGCGAGGCGGAGCGCGGCGAGTCCGCCCCGCGCAACCGGATCTCCTTCTGGTGCGCGAACAAGCACGAGACCCGACCCAGCTTCGCGGCCGAAGCGGCGATCCCGGAGACCTGGGACTGCCCGCGCTGCGGCTTCCCGGCGGGGCAGGACCAGCACAACCCGCCGGCGCCCTCGCGCAACGAGCCCTACAAGACCCACCTCGCCTACGTCCGCGAGCGGCGCACCGACGCCGACGGCGAGGCGATCCTGGCGGAGGCGCTGGCGAAGCTGCGCGGCGAGATCTGACCGGAACACCCGCTGAACACCCGCTGAACGGCGCGAAGGGCGCCACCGTCGAACGACGGTGGCGCCCTTCGGCGTTGCCGGGCCCGCCTACGCGGAGGCCGGCGGGTACAGCTGCGGCGGGATCTGCTCCGCGGCCGCGCGGTCCAGCAGCCACAGGGTGCGGCTGCGGCCGTACGCCCCGGAGGCGGGCGCCTGGAGCTCGCCGGGGCCGGACAGGGCCAGCGCGACCGCGCCCGCCTTGTCCTCGCCGGCGGCCAGCAGCCAGACCTCGCGGGCGGTGCGGATCGCCGGGAGGGTGAGCGAGACCCGGGTCGGCGGGGGCTTGGGGGCCCCGCGCACGCCGACCACGGTCAGCTCGGTCTCCCGCACGCCGGGGTGCTCCGGGAAGAGCGAGGCGACGTGGGTGTCCGGGCCGACGCCGAGCAGCAGCACGTCGAAGGCCGGGACACCGAGCCGGTCGCCCGGACCGGCCGCCTTCGCCAGCTCCTCGGCGTAGCGGGCGGCGGCGGCCTCCACGTCCGAGCCGTCCACCCCGTCCGAGGCGGGCATCTCGTGCACCCGTGCCGGGTCGAGCGGGACGGCGTCCAGCAGCTCGGCGCGGGCCTGGACGGCGTTTCGCTCCGGATCGGCGGCGGGCAGGAAGCGCTCGTCGCCCCACCAGAGGTCCAGCCGGCCCCAGTCGACCGCGTCGCGCGCCGGGGAGGCGGCGATCGCGGCCAGCAGGGCGTTGCCGTTGCGACCGCCGGTGAGCACCACCGAGGCGCTGCCGCGGGCGGCCTGGGCGTCCACGATCCGGGTGATCAGGCGGGCCGCGGCCGCCTGGGCCATCAGCTCCTTGTCCCGGTGGACGACCAGCTGCGGGGTCGCGTTGGTCATGCGCCTTCCTTGGTGGTGCGCTTGCCGGAGGCCTTCCGGGCGGGCTTCTTCTCCGCCGTCTCGGCGGTCACCCGGTCCGGGTTGGCCACGGCCGCCTCGGCGGCCTGCTCGACCGCCTCCTCGGCCTCCGCCGCGACCTCGCGGGCGACCTTCTCGGCCGCCTCGGTCTCGGCGTTGTCCGGCTCGTGCAGCTGGTCGACGGGCGTGCGCACGGCCGTCGCGTAGATGTCGTCCGGGTCCAGGCGGCGCAGCTCCTCGGCGATCAGCTCCGAGGTCTCGCGCCGCTTGAGCGCCACCTGGCGGTCCGGCGAGCCGGGCATGGAGAGCGTGCCGAGCAGGCCGTCCGGGCGGTCGAGGGTGATGTCCCCGTCCTTGGTGCGCAGGCGCACCGCGGTGATGCCGGGGCCGTTGGTGACGACCCGCTCGACCGGCACCTGCAGCCGGTTGGTCAGCCACAGGCCGAGCAGCTCGACGCTCGGGTTGTACGACTCGCCCTCGACCACCGCGGAGACGATCGTGGACGGACGCTGGTCCAGCGCGGCGGCCAGCATCGAGCGCCAGCCGGTGATCCGGGTCCAGGCCAGGTCGGTGTCGCCCGGGGAGTAGCTCTGCGCGCGCTGGGCGAGCTGGCCGACCGGGGACTCGGCGGTGACGGTGTCGGTGATCCGGCGCTGGGCGATCGAGCCCAGCGGGTCCTGCGCCGGGTGGAGCGGCGCGTTGTCCGGCCACCAGACCACGGTCGGGGCGTCCGGCAGCAGCAGCGGCAGGACCACCGACTGGGCGTGCGCGGCGAGTTCGCCGTGCATCCGCAGGACAACCGTTTCGCCGGAGCCGGCGTCCGAGCCGACCAGGATCTCGGCGTCCAGCCGGGTCTCGGCCCGGGCCCGGGGCGAGCGCCCGGCGCGCTTGATCACCGCGAGGGTGCGCATCGGGTGCTCGCGGGAGGCGTCGTTGGCGGCCTTGAGGGCGTCGTAGGCGCTGCCCTCGTCGGTCACGATCACCAGGGTGAGCACCATGCCGGCGGCGCCGGAGCCACGGGCCCGGCGCGCCTCCATCAGCGCGGCGTTGATCTTGCTGGACGTCGTGTTGGTGAGGTCGATCTTCATGGCCGGCGCCAGCTCCTGCCGTCTCGTGCGAGCATCTCGTCCGCCTCGACGGGGCCCCAGGTCCCCGCCGCGTACTGGGCGGGCTTGCCGTGGGTGTCCCAGTACTTCTCGATCGGGTCGAGGATCTGCCAGGAGAGCTCGACCTCCTGGTGGCGCGGGAACAGGTTGGCGTCGCCGAGCAGCACGTCGAGGATGAGCCGCTCGTACGCCTCCGGGCTGGACTCGGTGAAGGACTCGCCGTAGGCGAAGTCCATCGTGACGTCCCGGACCTCGAAGGAGGTGCCCGGCACCTTGGAGCCGAACCGCACCGTCACGCCCTCGTCCGGCTGCACCCGGATGACCAGGGCGTTCTGCCCCAGCTCCTCGGTCGCGTAGGAGTCGAAGGGCAGGTACGGGGCGCGCTGGAAGACGACGGCGATCTCGGTGACCCGCCGGCCCAGGCGCTTGCCGGTGCGCAGGTAGAACGGGACGCCCGCCCAGCGGCGGTTGTTGATCTCCAGCTTGATGGCCGCGTAGGTGTCGGTCTTGGAGTCCGGGTCGATCCCGTCCTCGTCCAGGTAGCCGACGACCTCCTCGCCGCCCTGCCAGCCGGACGCGTACTGGCCGCGCACGGTGTGCCGGCCGAGGTCGGCCGGGAGCTTGACGGCGCTGAGCACCTTGAGCTTCTCGGCCACCAGCGCCTTGGGGTGGAAGGAGGCGGGCTCCTCGATGGCGGTGAGCGCCATCAGCTGGAGCAGGTGGTTCTGGATGACGTCACGGGCGGAGCCGATGCCGTCGTAGTAGCCGGCCCGGCCACCGATGCCGATGTCCTCGGCCATGGTGATCTGCACGTGGTCGACGTACGACCGGTTCCAGATCGGCTCGAACATCTGGTTGGCGAAGCGCAGCGCCAGGATGTTCTGGACCGTCTCCTTGCCCAGGTAGTGGTCGATCCGGAAGACCTCGTCCCGGGGGAAGACCTCGTGGACGACCTTGTTGAGCTCCTGGGCGCTCTCCAGGTCGTGGCCGAACGGCTTCTCGATGACCGCGCGGCGCCAGGAGCCCTGCGGCGGATCGGCCAGGCCGTGCTTCTTGAGCTGCTGGACGACGGTCGGGAAGAACTTCGGCGGGACGGACAGGTAGAAGGCGAAGTTGCCGCCGGTGCCCTGGGCCTGGTCCAGTTCCTGGATGGTCTCGCGCAGCTTGTCGAAGGCGTCGTCGTCGTCGAAGGTGCCGTGGACGAACCGCATGCCCTTGGCGAGCTGCTGCCAGACCTCCTCCCGGAAGGGGGTGCGGGCGTGGTCCCGGACGGCGTCGTGGACCTCCTTGGCGAAGTCCTCGTCGTCCCACTCCCGGCGGGCGAAGCCGACGAGGGAGAAGCCCGGCGGAAGCAGACCGCGGTTGGCCAGGTCGTAGATGGCCGGCATCAGCTTCTTGCGGGACAGGTCGCCGGTGACCCCGAAGATGACCAGACCGGACGGCCCCGCGATGCGCGGGAGCCGTCGGTCGGAGGGGTCACGAAGCGGGTTGACCGGGCTGGACGGGAGGTCGTCCACGTCCGATTCCGAAGTCAACTCGGGGAAATCAGTGCTCACTTGATGGGCTCCGCTTTCGTGCGCTGGCTGTGAGCCTGGGTCACTTCTCGTCGGCGAAGGAAGCGAGCGAGGCGGTGACGGTGTCGAGCAGTTCCTTCCAGGACTGCTCGAACTTCTCGACGCCCTCGTCCTCCAGGACCTGGACGACGTCGTCGTAGTCCACGCCGGCGGCGGCGATCGCGTCCAGCACGGCCTTGGCGTCGGCGTAGTTCGGGACGATGGTGTTGCCGGTGACCACACCGTGGTCGCCGGTGGCGTCCAGGGTGGCCTCGGGCATCGTGTTGACGGTGCCGGGGGCGACCAGCTCGGTGACGTACAGGGTGTCCGGCAGGGCCGGGTCCTTGACGCCGGTGGACGCCCAGAGCGGGCGCTGCGGCTTGGCGCCGGCGGCCTCCAGGGCCTTCCAGCGGGCGCTGCCGGCGGTCTTGCCGTCGACGCTGCCGAAGACCTCCTCGTACGCCTGGTAGGCGAGGCGGGCGTTGGCCAGGGCGGCCTTGGAGCGCAGGTTCCGGGCGTCGCCGCCGATCTTGTCCAGGCGCTTGTCGATCTCGGTGTCCACGCGGGAGACGAAGAAGGACGCCACCGACTCGATCTGGGAGAGGTCCAGGCCCTTGGCCTTGGCGGTCTCCAGACCGGTCAGGTAGGCGTCGATGACGGCCTTGTAGCGCTCCAGCGAGAAGATCAGGGTGACGTTGACGCTGATGCCCTTGCCGATGACCTCGCTGATCGCGGGCAGGCCGGCCTTGGTGGCGGGGATCTTGATGAAGACGTTCGGGCGGTCGACCAGCCACCACAGCTGCTTGGCCTCGGCCACGGTGACGGCGGTCTCGTGGGCCAGGCGCGGGTCGACCTCGATGGAGACCCGGCCGTCGCGGCCGTTGGAGGCGTCGTAGACCGGGCGCAGCACGTCGGCCGCGTCGCGCACGTCCGAGGTGGTGATCATGCGGATCGCCTCGTCGGTGGTGACCTTGCGGACGGCGAGGTCGCGCAGCTGGCTGTCGTAGGAGTCGTCGCCGGCGCCGGCGATGGCCTTCTGGAAGATGGTCGGGTTGGTGGTCACGCCCACCACGTGCTTGTTCTGCACCAGTTCGGCCAGGTTGCCGGAGTTCAGCCGCTTGCGGCTGAGGTCGTCCAGCCAGATCGCAACGCCTTCGTCGCTGAGGCGCTTCAGTGCGTCAGTCATGGTGCTTCAGTCCCTTGTTCTTCTTGCTTCGTGGGGTGGTCTGAGGGGGCCGCGTGCCCGCGTGCGGGCGGGCACGCGGCCCGGAACCGCTAGCGGTTGACGGCTTCGAGGGAGCGCAGGGCGTTGTGGGCCTCGGCCACCACGCGCTCGGCGGTGATGCCGAACTCCTCGAACAGCACCTTGTAGTCGGCGGAGGCGCCGAAGTGCTCCAGCGACACGATCCGGCCGTGGTCGCCGACCAGCTCGCGCCAGCCCTGGGCGATGCCGGCCTCGACCGAGACGCGGGCCTTGACCGACGGCGGCAGCACGCTGTCGCGGTAGGCCTGGTCCTGCTCCTGGAACCACTCGAAGGACGGCAGCGAGACCACGCGGGTGGGGATGCCCTCGGCCTCCAGCACCTCGCGGGCCTGGACGGCCAGCTGGACCTCGGAACCGGTGCCGAGCAGGATCAGCTGCGGGTCGCCGGTGGAGGCCTCGGCCAGGACGTAGCCGCCCTTCGCGGTGCCCTCGGCGGAGCCGAAGACCTCGCGGTCGAAGGTCGGGACGCCCTGACGGGTCAGGGCCAGGCCGACCGGGCCGGGGTGGCTGGTCTGGCGCTCGACGATGGTGCGCCAGGCGACGGCGGTCTCGTTGGCGTCGGCCGGGCGGACCATGGCCAGGCCCGGGATGGCGCGCAGCGAGGCCAGGTGCTCGACCGGCTGGTGGGTCGGGCCGTCCTCGCCGAGGCCGATCGAGTCGTGCGTCCAGACGTAGGTGACCGGCAGCTTCATCAGCGCGGCCAGGCGGACGGCCGGGCGCATGTAGTCGGCGAAGACCAGGAAGGTGCCGCCGTACACGCGGGTCCTGCCGTGCAGCGCGATGCCGTTCATGGTGGAGCCCATGGCGTGCTCGCGGATGCCGAAGTGGATCGTCCGGCCGTACGGGCCGGCCGACTTCAGCGGGTTGCCCTCGGGGAGGAAGGAGCTGTCCTCGTCGATGGTGGTGAGGTTGGACTCCGCGAGGTCGGCCGAGCCGCCCCACAGCTCCGGGATCACCGCGCCGAGCGCCTTGAGGGTGTCGCCGGAGGCCTTGCGGGTGGCGACGTCCTTGCCGGCCGGGAAGGACGGGACGGCCTTCTTCCAGCCCTCGGGCAGCTCGCCGGCCTCGATGCGGTCGAAGTCGGCCGCGCGCCCCGGGTTGGCGGCGCGCCAGGCGTCGAAGGACTGCTGCCACTGGTCGCGGGCGGCCTTGCCGCGCTTGATGACCTGGCGGGCGTGCTCGATGACCTGGTCGCTGACCTCGAAGGTCTTCTCCGGGTCGAAGCCCAGGACCTTCTTGGTGGCGGCGATCTCGGCGGCGCCGAGCGCGGAGCCGTGGGCCTTGGCGGTGTTCTGGGCGTCCGGGGCCGGCCAGGCGATGATGGTGCGCATCGCGATGATCGACGGGCGGGAGGTCTCGGCCTTGGCCGCGGCCAGCGCCTCGGCGACGGCGGCGACGTCGATGTCGCCGTTGGCCTTCGGGGTCACCCGCTGGACGTGCCAGCCGTACGCCTCGTAGCGCTTGAGGACGTCCTCGGAGAAGGCGGTCTCGGTGTCGCCCTCGATCGAGATGTGGTTGTCGTCGTAGAGGGCGACCAGGTTGCCCAGCTTCTGGTGGCCGGCCAGCGACGAGGCCTCGGCGGAGATGCCCTCCTCCAGGTCGCCGTCGGAGACGATCGCCCAGATGGTGTGGTCGAACGGGGACTCGCCGGCCGGGGCCTCCGGGTCGAACAGGCCGCGCTCGTAGCGGGCGGCCATCGCCATGCCGACCGCGTTGCCGATGCCCTGGCCGAGCGGGCCGGTGGTGGTCTCCACGCCCGCGGTGTGGCCGTGCTCGGGGTGGCCGGGGGTGCGGCTGCCCGCGACGCGGAAGGCCTTGAGGTCGTCCAGCTCCAGGCCGTAGCCCGAGAAGTACAGCTGGGTGTAGAGCGTCAGGCTCGTGTGTCCGGGGGAGAGGACGAAGCGGTCACGGCCGACCCAGGAAGGGTCGGTCGGGTCGTGCCGCAGGAACCGCTGGAAGATCAGGTACGCGGCCGGGGCCAGGGACATGGCCGTCCCCGGGTGCCCGTTCCCGACCTTCTGGACGGCGTCCATGGCCAGGACGCGCGCAGTGTCAACCGTGCGCTCGTCCAGATCGGTCCACTCGAATGCGTTCGTCGGCGCAGTGCTCACCCTGTCTCAGGGCTCCTTCCATTGAAGAGTGACCCCGTGAATGGGGACCGGGTCGGCCACGGCGCTGTGGTCCCGACGCTGGGTGGTGCCGGTCACGGAGGGTAGATCCCGCTTCTCCGTGCGAGCCTACCGTCCGGGCCGCCACTCACCCTCCGTGCTGGGACAACCGGCAATTCCGCATGCAGATTCCCGGGGGAACGGTGCGAATGGATTTGTCCCAGACTCTCCCGGTTCGCCGCCCGCCGCCGCCCCGGTGGTCAGGACGGGCTAAGGGGGCCCGCGGCGGGCGCTCAGGGGTGTCCCCGGGGGGTTCACCCGGGGGTGTGCGTTCCGCCTCGCCGGGGGACCCCGGAGCCGGATGCGATATATGGAACGTCTATGGTGTCGTGGTACGCGCAGAGCGGACGATTCGGGACCCTTCGTTCCTGTGGACGCCTGCGAAGATTCATCTTCAGTTGGGGTGTTAGTGACCGCCGTCGAAACCCGTCCCGCCGGGGTCACCGGGGCGACTCCTGCGCACCGGCCCTTCGGGGCCCGTGTCGGCGCGTTCGTCGCACTGACCAAGCCGCGGATCATCGAGCTGCTGCTGATGAGCACCGTGCCGGTGATGTTCCTGGCCCAGCAGGGCGTGCCGAACCTGTGGCTGGTGCTGAAGGTCGTCGTCGGCGGCTACCTCTCGGCGGGCGGTGCCAACGCCCTCAACATGTACATCGACCGCGACATCGACGCGGTCATGTCGCGCACCGAGCGGCGGCCGATCGTCACCGGGATGGTGTCACCGCGCGAGGCGCTGGTCTTCGGCATCGTGCTCGCGATCGGCTCGACCCTGCTGCTGGGCTACGGGGTCAACTGGCTGTCGGCCTGGCTGGCGCTCGGCGCGCTGCTGTTCTACGTGTTCGTCTACACGCTGGGGCTCAAGCGGCGCACCTCGCAGAACATCGTCTGGGGCGGCATCGCCGGCTGCATGCCGGTGCTGGTCGGCTGGTCCTCGGTGACCAACTCGGTGTCCTGGGCCGCGGTGGTGCTGTTCCTGGTGGTCTTCTTCTGGACGCCGCCGCACACCTGGGTGCTGTCGATGAAGGTCCGCGAGGACTACGAGCGCGCCGGTGTGCCGATGCTGCCGGTGGTCAAGGGCAACGTCGCGGTCGGCAAGCAGGTCGTCGTCTACTCCTGGGTGATGGTGGCGACCTCGCTGGCGCTCTGGCCGCTGGGGCACATGAGCTGGCTGTACCCGGTCGTCGCGGTGCTGCTGGGCGGGGCCTGGCTGCGCGAGGCGCACGCGCTGTACGGGCGGGCCAAGGCCGGCATCGTGGGCGCGAAGCTCAAGGAGATGCGGCTGTTCCACTGGTCGATCACCTACCTGTCGCTGCTGATGGTGGTCTGCGCGATCGACCCGTTCGTGAAGTAGAGGCTTACGAGGAGAGCCCCGGTCCAGGCGGACCGGGGCTCTTCGCGTTCTCAACGGGCGGGGAGTTCGGAGGGGCCGACGTGGCCGTCCAGCCAGTCCCGCAGCGGCTGGGAGGCGTGCAGGAAGCCGGCGATCCGGGTGTGGGCGGCGCGGGTGCCCAGCCACTTCGCGGGCTCCCACTCCTGCCAGGCCACCAGGCCCTTGTGGCGCAGCAGCCCGATCCGGGGGTGGTCCTTGGGGTAGCCGCGCGGGGCCGACTTGAGGGAGTCCCGGCCCACGACCAGCGGGCCCTGCTGCTCCACCCGGGCGATCACCCGCTCCAGCTCCGCGCCGGTGACGTCCTCCGCGACGGCGGCGCGGTAGCGCTCCAGCTGGTCGGGGGCGAGCCGGTAGTAGCCGTTGCCGCAGGCCAGGCCGTCGGCGGAGAGCTGGATGTAGCCGCCGCTCTCCAGATGGGCGCCGATGTGGGTCTTGTACGGGGATTTGTCGGCGCTGAACCGGACGTCGCGGTTGGGCCGGAAGATCTTCCCCGGCCCGAACTCGGGCTCCAGCTCGGCGAGCAGCTCCTCCATCGGGGCCCGCACGGCGTCGTCGTACTGCTCTCTGTGGGCCTGCCAGAAGGCCTTGGAGTTGTCGGCTTCCAGGTGCTCGTAGAAGTCGAGCGCCTCGGCCGGCCAGCCTGTGAACGTCACCCCTCCAGTATGTGGCCCGGTGCACAGGGCGTTCCCGTCGCCAGCGGCGCTACCGGTGGGTAGCATGCGGGCATGAGCAGCGCAGAGACCTCCACCGCCGCGTCGGACGCCCGCACCGAGCGCCGCGCCAAGCGCATCGCCAAGAACCTCACCAGCTTCGCCCGGGAGCACGGGGGCGGCGACGCCGTCGTCGAGTACGTCGGCTCCGTGGCCACCCGCATCGTGGTCGTCGGCGCGGACGGCGCCTGGGGCGACCAGGTGGCCCCCAGCTACGCCGTCGGCAAGCGGGCCGCGGAGCTCGCCGGGCTGACCCTGCACGACGACTTCGAGGGCGAGCTGGGCCTCAAGGTGAAGACCGGCGCGTACGAGTGGAAGCGCATGGCCGGCATCCAGATCTGAGCCCGCACATCGCGAACGGCCCGGTTCCCCCACACGGGGGAACCGGGCCGTTCGCCGTACCGGGGCACCGCCGCACCTCGTCTACGGGCTAGGTGCGCTGGAAGTCGGCGGGGTCGACTTCTGGTGCTTGACGGCCTGGGTGCGGCAGTGGGCGAGGGCGTACCTGATGCGGGTGTCGGGGTTGGGGGTGGTGGTGAGGAGTTCGCCGGCGGTGACGAGGGTGGCCCAGTAGAGCGTGGGGTTGCCGGTGCGGGGCATGGGCCGGGCGTGGCGTCGGGCCCGGCTTGGATCATCACGGGCATCGAGCGTGAGCCGTCACCGACGAGGATGCGGACGAGCCGGTCGGTCGGACGGCCGACACCGACGAGCATGCGGGCCTGGCAGCTGGTCTAGCCGATGACGAGCATCCGTGGTTGAGCCCGTTCGACGACGCCACTCTCGTCAGCGAGTCGGCATTGGCGTTCAGCGACCTCGGCCGCCCCAAGGAGGCTCTTCGGCACGGGATGCAGGTTGTGGTGCTACGGGAGGAAGGCCGCACACGTTCGCTCACCTTCAGCAGGATCACCCTCGTCCGTATCCATGCCGATCGCGGTGACCTGGACGCTGCGATCAGTGTCGGAGCCGAGCTTCTCGACACCAGCCCGACGCTCGGGTCCGTTCGGGTTGTTCGCCAGATGGATGACCTCTGTGAACTCCTTGAGAAGCACCGCGACTACGGCCCGGTCTGTGAATACCTGGCACGATTCGATGAGGCGCGCAGAGCCCGGCAGCTCCTGCTCGCTGACATCATCCCGTTGCCTCGGGGAGGTCCAACATGAGGCCCGCACCTACCGACACCCAAGCCTGGAACGCCTACCTGGCGGAGGGGAACGCCAGGCAAGCCCGGAAGCGCGTCTCGGCGGACGTGATCCTGCGCGACCGGGCTGGTCGCATCCTGACCGTCAACCCGACCTACAAGGAGGGCTGGGACCTCCCCGGCGGGATGGCTGAAGCCAACGAGCCACCGGACGAGGCCGCAGTGCGGGAACTGCGCGAGGAATTGGGCCTGGAGATCAGGATCCATCGCCTGTTGGTCGTGGACTGGGTTGCGCCGCACGGCCCGTGGGACGACCAGATCGCGTTCATCTTCGATGCGGGAACCCTCCCACCCACTCGGGCCGCGGGGGTTCGCCCACACGACGACGAACTGTCCGAGGCCGTCTTCCTCCCCGCATCGGAGGTCGCCGAGCGACTGCGGATCCGCCAGCGGAACCGGCTGAACGCCGCTGTCAGGGCAATCGCAGACGGTGGCACACGGTATCTGCGTGACGGGGTAGAGATGTGGTGACGCCAGGGGCAGTGAACGGGGCAGACCGGCTCCCGTCTGCGTCGCCGGGCGGCGGCGCGCGCTTGGACCATGATCACCCAGCCCCCGCTCCCACAGCTGCGCGTACACGCGGCGGGATGTGTTCCTGCGAACAGGAGTTCAGGTTTGACCGAGCACCATGAACCGTTCCTCTATGTCATCGTCTGCGCCTCGGGAATCGCTGACGGCGTGGGCGAACTGATCACCGCCGCCCACGCCGAGGGATGGAAGGTCGGGGTGATCGCCACTCCCAACGCGCTCGGCTTCCTGGACCAAGAAGCCATCGAGGCCCAGACCGGCTATCCGATCCGCTCGGCCTGGCGCACGCCCGGAAGCTCGCGGCCACTGCCGGAGGCGGATGCCGTCGCGGTCGTCTCCGCGACCTTCAACACCATCAACAAGTGGGCCCTCGGGATCGCCGACACGCTCGCGTTGGGCATCCTCTGCGAGGCGTACGGGCTGGGCATTCCCGTCGTCGTCCAGCCCTACGTCAACTCCGCCCTGGCGGCCCACCCGGCCTATGCGGAGAGCCTGGTCCGACTGCGCTCGATGGGCGTCCTGATCGGCGACTCGGTTCCCCACAGGCCCAAGTCCGGCGGAGCCCGCGACGAGTACAACTGGACCCATGTCCTCGACGCGCTTCGCCCGACCCTCGGCAGCTGAGCGTGGGGCTATACGCGCGTCGGGTCGGCGATCCCGTGGGAGGGCGCGGCTCGGCACGATGTGATGCTGCTCGATCCGGCCCGTCCGGTTGTGTGAGTGTGAGATTCCAGGCTGTGCCGTCGAGCATCCCGGCTCGGGACGGGTGACAGCTGCCGTGACGACACGGCGAAGGCCCCCATCCCGGGGGATGGGGGCCTTCGGCGACGGTCAGACGGTGGCGGTCTCGGGAGTCCGCGGGGCCGGGGTGTCGGCGGTGACTTCCTCGTCCGCGCGGGTGCGCAGGGCGAGGGGGACGCGCAGGGCGGCGATCCAGGTCAGTGCCGCGAGGAGCATGTGGAGGCCGACCATCAGCTCGGGGGCGTCGGTGAAGTACTGGATGAAGCCCAGGACGCCCTGGAGGAGCAGGACGGCAAGCAGTTCCTTGGTGCGGGACCGGGCCGCCTGGGGGGCCTTCACGGCGGCGAGGACGAAGATCACCGCGATGGCCAGGCCGACGGACACGAACGCGAAGTCCGCGTGGAACTGGGCGAGGCGGTCGTAGTCGATCGGGATGCGCGGGACGATCTTGTTGTCCTTGGGCGTGCCGGGGTGGTGGCCGGCGCCGGTCACCAGGGTGCCGGCCGCGACGAGCAGGCCGATCACGGTGACCAGGACGTAGGACAGCTGGTGGACCGGGCGGGGCACCACGAGCTTCGGCGGGCCGTCGCCCTCCTTGGACCGCTCCCACATCAGCAGCGCGACCCAGACCAGGGCCATCGCGGCGATCATGTGCAGCGCCACGGTGTACGGGTTGAGGCCGGTCAGCACGGTGATGCCGCCGAGCACGGCGTTGCTCATCACCAGCCAGAACTGCGCCCAGCCGAGCTTGGTCATGCCGTGCCGCCACGGCCGGTGGCAGCGGGCGGCCAGGATGGCCCAGCCGACGGCGGCGCTCAGCACGTAGGTGAGCATCCGGTTGGTGAACTCGACGACGCCGTGGAAGCCCATCTCGGCGGTGGGCACCAGGCTCTCGTCGGTGCAGCGGGGCCAGGTCGTACAGCCGAGGCCGGAGGCGGTGAGGCGGACGGCGCCGCCGGTGACGACGATCACCACGCTCATCACCAGCGCGGCGAACGTGGCGCGCCGGACCATCTCGGCGGATGGCTGCCAGCGCTCGGCGAGCAGGGAGAAGGGGTTAGGCACGGGGTCAATCGTAGGCGGCCTTACAGGCGATCTTGGGGCGGGGCGCGGGCGGGGCGCGGGCGGTGCGGCGGGCGGTGGGGCGGGACGGCGCGGGTGGTTCGGCCGAGTGGGGCGGAGCCGGTGGTCGGCGACACGCGGAGGGGCGACACGCGGACAAACCGGGGTGGTTCGGTCAAGGAGTGAATTGGTCTTGACCATTCACCCGTTTGGCCGAAAGAGTGCGGGTTGGTCCATACCTTTTCCGGGCCGCTCCCCCCACCCTTCCCGCACGCAAGCGGAGCCTGCACATGCGCATACCCATTTCCGCCGCCGCGCTCGCCGTCGGTGGCTCACTCGCACTGGCCGGGCTCGTCGCGCCGGCCGCCCAGGCCGTCGGCACCGACCAGGAGTGCCGCGGCCTCGGGGTCGCCAACCTCTACGGCGAGTTCATCGAGGGCGACGACACCCACACCCCGGACGCCGAGGGCGCGGTCGCGGTCGGCGGCAACGCCGACTTCACCGGCGGCTTCTCGGTCGGCCAGGAGCTCACCGCCGCCGAGGTCGACGCGCTGCCCGGCAAGAACGCCCTGGTGGTGGCCGGCAAGATCACCGGCCACAACACCCAGGTGATGAAGGGCAACGGCGTCTTCGGTGCCAAGGCCGACGGCGCCGTGGTCCAGGCCCACCAGGGCGCCGTCGCCCAGGGCTCCTCGCCGATCGACTTCAAGGCCGAGTTCGCCAAGCTGCGCGCCGCCGCCACCTCGCTGGCCGCCGTGCCGCAGACCGCCGGCGCCACCGTCCAGGCCGAGGGCGCCAAGCTGACGCTCACCGGCGGGGACGCGAAGTACAACAGCTTCACCGTCGACGCGGCGAAGCTGCAGGGCGCCAAGGACGTCTTCCTCAAGGTGCCGGCCGGCTCGGTGACGGTGGTCAACGTGACCGGCGGCTCGTACGACATGGCGGCGGCCGGGACCACCGGCTTCCACCTGTGGGACGAGGGCAAGAAGGCCTTCGTGCTGGACGACAAGCTGCAGAGCGCCGCGGGCGGGGCGATCCGGTCCAAGCTGCTCTGGAACTTCCCGACCGCCATCAAGGTGGTCAAGAACAGCCAGGCCGCGTGGGCCGGTACCGTGCTCGCCCCGAACGCCGCCTTCGACCTCGGCAGCGGCGGCCCGGTCAACGGCTCGGTGATCGCCGCCTCGCTGACCGGCAAGGGCGGCGCGGAGACGCACCACTACCCCTTCACCGGCTGCCTGCCCGGCACCGTCCCGACGCCGTCCGGCACGCCGACCCTCCCGCCGACCGGCCCGAGCGGCTCCCCGTCGGCCACGCCGAGCGCGTCGACCTCCCCGAGCGGCTCGGCGAGCCCGTCGGGCAGCCCGTCCGCCCCGACCAGCGGCAAGCCCAGCGCGAGCGGTTCGGCCAGTCCGTCGACCGGTGGCGCGACGGCCGCTCCGGCGGCCTCGGGCAGCCCGTCCGCCCAGCCGGACGCCGGCGGCAACCTGGCGCACACCGGCTCCGGCCCGGTGCTGCCGCTGGCCATCGGCGGCGCGGTGGTGATCGCGGCCGGCGGTGCGATCGTGGTGGCGGCCCGGCGCAAGGCGGCCCGGAAGGCCTGAGCCGTCGGGGCCGGAACGGCCCGGAGATTCGTCGGCTGACCGAATCGGAGCCCTCGGTGATTGAACCTGATCACCGGGGGCTCCGTTCTGTCTTGAAGATGACGTAGCCCATTCAGGTTTGCCGAATCCGCATTCTGCGAGGTCGCGGCTGTGATGGGCTGGTCATGCACATCAGAAGACGGACGGAAAGTCGATATCCGGTCGTACGGCGGGGTGTGGCGGGGTGCGGGAGTGCCGGTAGAGTCCCCCGGACAGTCGTAGCGGGCCACCGCGAACCACTCAACACGCCTGCTGCACAAGACCGTTCGGAGGGGAACATAGTAATGGCACGACAGCAGCGGCACTTCGCGATCGGCGCGACGGCGCTCGCCGGCACGGCTGCGGCCGGTTTTCTCCTGCCCCTGGCGCTGGCCACCAACGCCTCGGCGCACGTGCCGAGTTGGACGGTGACCTGCGACAAGATCGTGGTCGATCTGATCAACTACAGCCCCAAGGCCGACGTGAAGAACACCGTCAGCCTCACCATCGACGGCGAGAAGGTCCTGGACGCCAAGGCCTTCCCCGCGGAGTTCCACGGCTCCTTCCCGGTGAAGGACCACAACGCCCCGATCAAGGCGAACCTGGTGGTCACCACCACGGAGAACCCGAACGAGAAGGGCTGGAACATCAACGAGACCAAGACCATCGAGCCGTGCCACACGCCGACTCCGACCCCCACGCCCACCCCCACTCCCACCAAGACGCCGACCCCGACGCCGACGCCGACCCCGACGCCGACCGTGAGCACCCCGCCGCCGGCCACCACGCCCCCGGCCAGCCCGAGCCCGTCGGTCACCCACACCCCGACCAAGACCCCGACCCCGGCGCCCGCCACCAGCGCTCCGGCGCTCGCCCAGACCGGTAGCAGCGACGCGACGCCGATGATCGCGGCGGCCGGCGGCGGCGTGCTGCTGGTCGGCGGCGCGCTCGTGCTGCTCGCCCGCAAGCGCCGCGGCGGCAGCGAGAGCTGACGCCCGCAGGCGGAGAACGACGACGCCCCCCGGCCTGTCCAGGCCGGGGGGCGTCGTGCGTCGGGGGTGTCGCGCGTGGTCGCGGATCGCTCCCGGCGGATCACTTCCCGCGGGTCACCCGCAGCGGCTCACTCCCAGCGGAAGAAGCGGGCGGCGGCGGCCAGGGCCACCACGGCCCAGCCGGCCAGGATGCCGAGGTCCGACCACGGCACCCCGGCGCCGGACTGGAGCACCGACCGCAGGCCGTCCGAGAGCGCGGAGATCGGCAGCAGCTCCAGCACCGACCGCACGGCGTCGGGGAACCTGCTCAGCGGCACGATCACCCCGCCGGCGAGCAGCAGCAGGACGAACACCAGGTTGGCGCCGGCCAGGGTGGCCTCGGCCTTCAGGGTGCCGGCCATCAGCAGGCCGAGCCCGGAGAAGGCGGCGGTGCCGAGGACCAGCAGCGCGGCGACCGTCAGCGGGTTGCCGTGCGGGGACCAGCCGAGGGCCAGCGCGATCACCGACAGCAGTGCGACCTGCAGCGCCTCCGTCACCAGGACGCAGCCGGTCTTGGCGGTCAGCAGCGCCCAGCGCGGCAGCGGGCTGGCGCCGAGCCGCTTCAGCACGCCGTAGCGGCGCTCGAAGCCGGTGGCGATGGCCTGGCCGGTGAAGGCGGTGGACATCACGGCCAGCGCGAGTAGGCCGGGGGCCAGGAAGTCGACCCGCTTGCCGGGGCCCTCGACCGCGACGATGTCCACGGCGGAGAACAGCACCAGCAGCACGGTCGGGATGACCACGGTGAGCAGCAGCTGCTCACCGTTGCGCAGCAGCATCCGGGTCTCGAACGCGGTCTGCGCGAGCAGCATCCGGCCGACCGGCGCCGCGCCGGGCCTGGGGGAGTAGTCCGTGGTGCTCATGCGTCGACCCCGCTCCGCTCGGTGGGCGCCGCGCTCGACGCGCACCGCTCGATGGTTCGCTCGGTCACGGTCGGAGCTCCCGTCCGGTCAGGTCGAGGAAGACGTCCTCCAGGCTGCGGCGCTGGACGGACAGCCGTTCGGGCAGGATGCCGGAGGCCGCGCACCAGCCGGTGACCGTGGCCACCAGCTTCGGGTCGACGGGGGCCTCGACGCGGTAGCGGCCGGGGGAGGCCTCGACGGCGGTGGCACCCTCGGGCAGCTCCTTGAGCAGCGGGCCGAGGTCGAGGCCGGGCGGGCCGTCGAAGTGCAGCGCGCTCTCGGCTCCGCCGCGGCACAGCTCCTCGGTGGTGCCGTCGGCGATGACCTTGCCGCGGTCGACGACGGCGACCCGGTCGGCGAGCTGCTCGGCCTCGTCCATGTGGTGGGTGGTGACGACCACGGTGGCGCCGTCGCGGCGCAGGTCGCGCACCAGCTCCCAGGTGGCGCGGCGGGCCTGCGGGTCGAGGCCGGCGGTGGGCTCGTCCAGGAAGACCAGTTCGGGGCGGCCGACGACGGCCATCGCCAGGGCGAGCCGCTGCTGCTGGCCGCCGGAGAGCCGGCGGTAGGTGGTGCGGCCGCAGGAGCCGAGGCCGAGGCGTTCGACCAGGGCGTCGACGTCCAGCGGGTGGGCGTGCAGCTTGGCGGTGTGCCGCAGCATCTCGACGGCGCGCGCGCCCGCGTACACGCCGCCGGACTGCAGCATCACGCCGATCCGGGGTCGCAGTGCGGCGCTCTGGGTGGCCGGGTCGAGGCCGAGGACGCGGACGGTGCCGGCGTCGGGGCGGCGGTAGCCCTCGCAGGTCTCGATGGTGGTGGTCTTGCCGGCGCCGTTGGGGCCGAGGACGGCGGTGATCGCGCCGGCCGGGATGGTGAGGTCGAGGCCGTCCACCGCGAGCTTGTCGTCGTAGCGTTTGACCAGCCCGGCGATCTGGACCGCGGGTTCGGAGTGCATACCGGCGAGTGTAAGAGTGCCTGACGCGCGGGCCGTCCGGCGGGCCGATGATCGTTTTCCCAGGTCAGGTAAGGCTTACCTGCGTGACAGATGACACCGGTGAGGCCTGGGTCACGGCTTGTCCCGGCGGAAGGAATTACGCAACACTGGTGTTGTGAAAAACATGCGCGAGCACGCCCAGCAGCAGGAGGCCGAGTCGGCCTCCTCCTGCGACGTGCCCGTGACGGCGGCCGAGGTGCTGCTGGAGGGCCACCGGGCCACCCGGGACCGGGTCGCGCGGTCGATCCTGGACCACGGTCCGTCCTCCGCCGCCGACCTCGCCAACCGGCTCGGCCTCACCGCCGCGGCCGTCCGCCGCCACCTCGACGGGCTGGCCGCCACCGGCCTCGTGGAGTCCCGCGAACAGCGGGTCTACGGCAGCCGGGGCCGGGGCCGTCCGGCCAAGGTCTTCGCCCTCACCGACGCCGGCCGGGACGCCTTCTACCAGGCCTACGACCAGCTCGCCGCCGACGCGCTGCGCTGGATCGCGGAGTCGGTGGGCGGCGGCAAGGCGGGCGAGGAGGCGGTCGCCGCCTTCGCCCGCGCCCGGTTCGGCAAGCAGGCCGAGAAGTACC
Source organism: Kitasatospora sp. NPDC002543 (assembly GCF_053594915.1). Lineage (NCBI taxonomy): Bacteria > Bacillati > Actinomycetota > Actinomycetes > Kitasatosporales > Streptomycetaceae > Kitasatospora > Kitasatospora sp. NPDC002543. Next base: position 31,965 of record NZ_JBSFWR010000025.1, read on the forward strand.
TGGAGGCCCTGCGCCTGGCCGCCGCCGGAGAGCGCACCGAGGCGCTCGCCCAGGCGCTGAGCGCGGACGGGTACGCTGCGACGGTGCGGCGTGTCCCGTCGGCCGCGGCCAAGGCCCCGGCGGGCGCCCAGCTCTGCCAGCACCACTGCCCGGTCGCGCACATCGCCGAGCAGTTCCCGCAGCTCTGCGAGGCGGAGACCGAGGTCTTCTCCCAGCTCCTGGGCACCCATGTGCAACGGCTGGCCACGATCGCCCACGGCGACGGGGTCTGCACCACCTATGTGCCGGCATCCGGTGCCGCATCGTCGTCCGCCCGGGTGCCCTCGGGCCGCGGCTCCGATGCGCTGCCGACTGCCGGTACGTCCACCGAAGATTCTGCGTCCGCGCGTTAGGAAGCTCGCATGACTGACACCGTTTCGCACCCGGAGCTCGAGGGCCTGGGCACTTACGAGTACGGCTGGGCCGACCCGGACACCGCCGGTGCCGCGGCCAAGCGCGGGCTCAGCGAGGAGGTCGTCCGCGACATCTCCGCGAAGAAGAACGAGTCCGAGTGGATGCTCAACCTGCGTCTCAAGGGCCTGAAGCTGTTCGGCAAGAAGCCCATGCCGACCTGGGGCTCCGACCTCACCGGCATCGACTTCGACAACATCAAGTACTTCGTCCGCTCCACCGAGAAGCAGGCCGAGTCCTGGGAGGACCTGCCGGCGGACATCAAGGCGACCTACGACAAGCTCGGCATCCCGGAGGCGGAGAAGCAGCGCCTGGTCGCCGGCGTCGCCGCCCAGTACGAGTCCGAGGTCGTCTACCACCAGATCCGCGAGGACCTGGAGGAGCAGGGCGTCATCTTCCTGGACACCGACACCGCGCTGCGCGAGCACCCGGAGCTGTTCAAGGAGTACTTCGGCACGGTGATCCCGGCCGGCGACAACAAGTTCGCCGCGCTGAACACCGCGGTGTGGTCCGGCGGCTCGTTCATCTACGTGCCGAAGGGCGTGCACGTGGACATCCCGCTGCAGGCCTACTTCCGGATCAACACCGAGAACATGGGCCAGTTCGAGCGGACGCTGATCATCGTCGACGAGGACGCCTACGTCCACTACGTCGAGGGCTGCACCGCCCCGATCTACTCCTCCGACTCGCTGCACTCGGCGGTCGTGGAGATCATCGTCAAGAAGGGCGGCCGCTGCCGCTACACGACGATCCAGAACTGGTCGAACAACGTCTACAACCTGGTCACCAAGCGCGCCGTGGCGTACGAGGGCGCGACCATGGAGTGGGTCGACGGCAACATCGGCTCCAAGGTCACCATGAAGTACCCGGCCGTGTACCTGATGGGCGAGCACGCCAAGGGCGAGACCCTGTCGATCGCCTTCGCGGGCGAGGGCCAGCACCAGGACGCCGGCGCCAAGATGGTGCACATGGCGCCGAACACCTCCTCCAACATCGTCTCCAAGTCGGTGGCGCGCGGCGGCGGCCGGACCTCCTACCGCGGTCTGATCGAGATCGGCGAGGGCTCCAAGGGCGCCAAGTCCAACGTGCTGTGCGACGCGCTGCTGGTCGACACCGTCTCCCGCTCGGACACCTACCCGTACGTGGACGTCCGCGAGGACGACGTGTCCATGGGCCACGAGGCGACGGTCTCCAAGGTCAGCGAGGACCAGCTCTTCTACCTGATGAGCCGCGGCCTGACCGAGTTCGAGGCGATGGCGATGATCGTCCGCGGCTTCGTCGAGCCGATCGCGCGTGAGCTGCCGATGGAGTACGCGCTGGAACTCAACCGGCTGATCGAGCTGCAGATGGAGGGCTCGGTCGGCTGACCCCCGGCCGCCGCCGTCCACTCATTTCCGAGGAAGAGAGCACTACGAACAGCCATGGCTGAGCAGAACACCACCGGCTCCACCACCGCCGGGTCGATCGAGGTCGGCACCGCCGGCGCGGGCGCGCAGCTCGCCGGCCCCGGCACCGGCCGGACCACCGTCCAGCAGCCGATCGACGCGCGCGTCGCGGTCAAGCCGTCCTTCGACGTGAACGACTTCCCGGTGCCCACCGGCCGCGAGGAGGACTGGCGGTTCACCCCGCTGCACCGCCTCGCCGGCCTGCACGACGGCACCGCCGCGGCTGCCGAGCGCGGCGAGGACAAGGTCGAGTTCACGCTGCCGGACGGCGTCACCGCCGAGACCGTCGGCCGGGACGACGCCCGCCTGGGCAAGGCCGGCACGCCGGTCGACCGGGTCGCCGCGCAGGCGTTCAGCGCCTTCGAGCAGGCCCTGGTGGTCACCGTCCCGAAGGAAGCGGTGCTCACCGAGCCGGTCAAGATCGACGTGCGCGGCGAGGGCGGGGTCCGCTTCGCCCACGTGGTGATCGACGTCAAGCCGTTCGCCGAGGCCGTCGTGGTGCTCAACCACGCGGGCACCGGCACCCGGGCCGCCAACGTCGAGCTGCTGGTCGGCGAGGGCGCCAAGCTCACCTTCGTCTCCGTGCAGGACTGGGAGCGCGACGCCGTCCACGTCGCCCAGCACAACGCGCTGGTCGGCCGCGACGCCTCCTACAAGTCCGTGGTCGTCACCTTCGGCGGCGACCTGGTCCGCCTGCACCCGCGCGTCAACTACGCGGGCCCCGGCGGCGAGGCCGAGCTGTTCGGCCTCTACTTCGCCGACGCCGGCCAGCACCTGGAGCACCGCCTGGTCGTCGACCACGACACGCCGCACTGCCGGTCGAACGTGGCGTACAAGGGCGCGCTCCAGGGCCAGGACGCCCACGCGGTCTGGGTCGGCGACGTGCTGATCCGCGCCGCCGCGCTCGGCACCGACACCTACGAGCTCAACCGCAACCTGGTGCTCACCGACGGCGCCCGGGTCGACTCGATCCCGAACCTGGAGATCGAGACCGGCGAGATCGTCGGCGCCGGCCACGCCTCCGCGACCGGCCGCTTCGACGACGAGCAGCTGTTCTACCTGATGGCCCGCGGCATCCCGGCCGACGAGGCCCGCCGCCTGGTGGTGCGCGGCTTCTTCGCCGAACTGCTCCAGCAGATCGGCGTGGCCGAGGTCCAGGACCAGCTCATGGAGAAGATCGACGCCGAGCTGGAAGCGGCGGTCTGAGCCCGATGACCTTCCTCCGTGCCTGCGCGCTGAGCGACCTCCAGGAGGACGTTCCCAAGCGCGTGGACCTCAACGGCGTGCCGGTCTCCGTCGTCCGCACCGACGAGGGGGTGTTCGCGATCAACGACACCTGCTCGCACGCGAACGTCTCGCTCTCCGAGGGCGAGGTCGAGGACTGCATGATCGAGTGCTGGCTGCACGGCTCCAGCTTCGACCTGCGCACCGGCAAGCCCTCCGGCCTGCCCGCCACCAAGCCGGTCGCTGTCTACCCCGTAAAGATCGAAGGGGACGATGTGCTCGTCTCCGTCAACCAGGAGTCCTGAGTACACATGGCAACCCTTGAAATCCGCGACCTGCACGTCTCCGTGGACGCCGAGAACGGCCCGCGCGAGATCCTGAAGGGCGTGGACCTGACCGTCAAGCAGGGCGAGACCCACGCCATCATGGGCCCGAACGGCTCCGGCAAGTCCACCCTGGCCTACTCGCTGGCCGGTCACCCCAAGTACACCGTCACCGGCGGCTCGGTGCTGCTGGACGGCGAGGACGTCCTGGAGATGTCCGTCGACGAGCGCGCCAAGGCCGGCGTCTTCCTGGCCATGCAGTACCCGGTCGAGGTCCCCGGCGTCTCGGTCTCCAACTTCCTGCGCACCGCCGCCACCGCCGTCCGCGGCGAGGCCCCCAAGCTGCGGCTGTGGGTGAAGGAGGTCAAGGAGGCGATGGCCGCCCTCCAGATGGACCCGGCCTTCGCCGAGCGCAACGTCAACGAGGGCTTCTCCGGCGGCGAGAAGAAGCGCCACGAGATCCTCCAGCTGGAGCTGCTCAAGCCGAAGATCGCGATCCTCGACGAGACCGACTCCGGCCTGGACGTCGACGCGCTGCGGATCGTCTCCGAGGGCATCAACCGGGTCCGCTCGACCGGCGAGGTCGGCACCCTGCTGGTGACCCACTACACCCGCATCCTGCGGTACATCAAGCCCGACCACGTCCACGTCTTCGCGGGCGGCCGCATCGTCGAGTCCGGCGGCGCCGAGCTGGCCGACAAGCTGGAGAACGAGGGCTACGAGGCGTATGTGAAGGGGGGCGCGTCCGCGTGACGCATCCGTTCGCGGGACTGCTCGACACCGACGCGATCCGCAAGGACTTCCCGATCCTCCAGCGGGTGCTGCACGACGAGAAGCCGCTGGTCTACCTGGACAACGCGGCCACCTCGCAGAAGCCGCGCCAGGTACTGGAAGCCCTGAACGCCTACTACGAGCGGCACAACGCCAACGTCCACCGCGGCGTGCACGTGCTCGCCGAGGAGGCCACGGCGCTGTACGAGGGCGCCCGGGACAAGGTCGCGGCGTTCGTCAACGCCCCGAGCCGCAACGAGGTGATCTTCACCAAGAACGCCTCGGAGTCGCTCAACCTCGTCGCCAACATGCTCGGTTGGGCCGACGAGCCGTACCGGGTGGACGCCGACTCCGAGATCGTCATCACGGAGATGGAGCACCACTCCAACATCGTCCCGTGGCAGCTGCTCTCGCAGCGCACCGGTGCGAAGCTCAAGTGGTTCGGGCTGACCGACGAAGGCCGGCTCGACCTGTCGAACATCGACGAGCTGATCACCGAGAAGACCAAGGTGGTCTCCTTCACCCTGGTCTCCAACCTGCTGGGCACGGTCAACCCGGTCGAGACGATCGTCCGCAAGGCCCAGTCGGTCGGCGCGCTGGTCGTCATCGACGCCTCGCAGGCCGCACCGCACATGGTGCTGGACGTACAGGCGCTGGAAGCCGACTTCGTCGCCTTCACCGGCCACAAGATGCTGGCCCCGACCGGCATCGGCGTGCTCTGGGGCCGGCACGAGCTGCTGGAGGACCTCCCGCCGTTCCTCGGCGGCGGCGAGATGATCGAGACCGTCACCATGGGCTCGTCCACCTACGCCCCGGCGCCGCACAAGTTCGAGGCCGGCACCCCGCCGATCGCCCAGGCGGTCGGACTCGGCGCGGCCATCGACTACCTCCAGGACATCGGCATGGAGAGGATCGCGGCGCACGAGCACGCGATCACCGAGTACGCCGTCGAGCGGCTGCTCGAGGTCCCGGACCTGCGGATCATCGGCCCGCGCACGGCCGTCGACCGCGGCGCCGCGATCTCCTTCACCCTCGGCGACATCCACCCGCACGACGTGGGCCAGGTGCTCGACGAGCAGGGCATCGCCGTGCGCGTCGGCCACCACTGCGCGCGGCCGGTCTGCCTGCGGTACGGAATTCCGGCGACCACGCGGGCGTCGTTCTACCTGTACTCGACGCCGGGCGAGGTCGACGCGCTGATCGACGGCCTGCACCACGTCCGGAACTTCTTCGGCTGACGGGACGGGGCAGGACGACCATGAAGCTCGACTCGATGTACCAGGACATCATCCTGGACCACTACCGCAACCCCCACGGCAAGGGTCTGCGGGACGGCGACGCCGAGGTGCACCACGTCAACCCGACGTGCGGCGACGAGATCACCCTGCGGGTGAAGCTCGACGGCGCCACCGTCACCGACGTCTCGTACGAGTCGCAGGGCTGCTCGATCAGCCAGGCGAGCGCCTCGGTGCTCAACGACCTGGTGGTCGGCAAGACCGTGGGCGAGGCGCAGGCGGTCCAGGAGGCGTTCCTGGAACTGATGCAGAGCAAGGGGCAGGGCGAGGGCGACGAGGAGGTGCTGGAGGACGCGGTCGCGTTCGCCGGCGTCTCCAAGTACCCGGCCCGGGTCAAGTGCGCCCTGCTCAGCTGGATGGCCTGGAAGGACGCCACCGCCCAGGCGCTCGCCCAGAACCCCGCCACGAACGACTGACCCCGCAGAGGAGGACAAGACCATGAGCGACGAAAGCACCACCACCACCACCGGCGCCGAGGCCCCCGCTGCGGAGCAGCAGACCGGCACCGTCATCGTCGGCACCACCGCCGGCACGGTCTCCGTCGAGGACCTGACCGAAGCCCTGATGGACGTCGTCGACCCCGAACTGGGCATCGACGTCGTCAACCTGGGCCTGATCTACGGCATCCACATCGACGAGTCCGACGTGGCCACCATCGACATGACGCTCACCTCGGCGGCCTGCCCGCTGACCGACGTCATCGAGGACCAGGCCAAGACCGCCACCGACGGCCTGGTCCAGGACCTGCGCATCAACTGGGTCTGGATGCCGCCGTGGGGCCCCGACAAGATCACCGACGACGGCCGCGACCAGCTGCGGGCGCTGGGCTTCAACGTCTGAGATCGCCTTCGGCTCAAGCTGCTGCCGCGCGACACCCTTGGGGTCGCGCGGCAGCGGTGTGCCGGGGGGCCTTCGCCTGGAGCGGGCCTGGCCGTGTGCCGCCCGGCCCGGCGGCACACGGTGCGTCCAACAGCGTCCGGCCGGCTCGCACCGGCCTCAGCGGGCGATCAGCTTGCGGACCTCGTCGCTGACCTCGGGCAGCTCACCCGGGAGTGCCCACTGGTGCGCGTCGTGTTCGGCGAGGACGACCGGCCCGGTCCGCTCCACGGTGACGGCGAAGTTGAACTGGCGGGTGGTGCCGCCGCGGCTGTTCCGGTAGTCGAAGTGGCCGACGTAGCCGGTGATCCGGTCGATGGCCAGGCCGGTCTCCTCGGCGGTCTCCCTGTGCAGGGCGGCCAGGATGCTCTCCCCGGTCTCGACCGTTCCGGAGGGGATCTCCCACAGTCCGCCCAGGTAGTCGTCGGGGTTGCGACGTACGAGCAGGACCCGGCCCTCGTGCTTGATCACGGCGGCCGCGACGAAGCCGGTGACGCCGGCGGCTTCGGCGCCGGCCGCCAGGTCGGCCACGAACTCGGGAGAGACGACAGTCACAGCAGCTCCTTGTGGTGGTCGCTGACCTTGACGGCCGCGCGGACGTACTGCTCGGCCAGTTCGAGATCCTGTTCACGATGCCAGACCGGGAGCTTGATCGTGTGGCCGTGGGCGTGCTCGGCGACGGGGAAGTCACCTGGCTTGTACCGGCGGTGGGAGCGCGAGTGGCCGGCGAACAGCGTGCCGGGCTGCTGGTACAGCGGCAGTCGGTTCAACGGACAGGTGGAGCCGGGCCGGTCGAACTCGGTGGCGCCCTCGGCGATCACAGCCTGGTGGAACCGCTCGATCGGCAGGCCGCCGAGCTGGTCCGGCTTGTAAGTGAGCGTCAACCCGTACCAGGACGGGATCACCCCGTCGGGCATCACGGTGACCTCCAGACCGGGTGTCGGGGCGAGTCGGCCGGTGAGGTAGCGGGCGATCTCGGCCCGGCCGGCGAGGTAGCCGTTGAGACGGGCGAGCTGGTCGTGGGCGATGGCGGCGGCGAGAGGATGGATGCGGAGCTTGAGGCCGGCCCCGGTGACCGCGTACCGCGCGAACGGATGGCCTTCCGGGATCTCGGTCCTGGCCCGCTTGTTGTAGTGCGCGAAGGCGATGACCCGGTGGTAGATGTCGTCGTCGTCCGTGAGGACGAAGCCGCCTTCGCCGCCGGACAGGGGTTTGGGGCCGTGATCTCCAGCCCGTACGGCTCGATGGCGATGCCGGCCTCGGATGCCCAGCCGGTCAGCGTGGCCATCAGGTGCCCGTTCGCGCAGCCGATGTCGAGAAAGCTCCCGCCGGCAGGGAGAAGAGCTTCGAGGAGGAGCCCGCGGGCGTGGCGCCAGCGGGCCTCGTCGCCGCTGTACCCGGACTGGGCACGGGGGTTGTCGGTCTTGAGGTACTCGCGCTCGGTGACGGCGAGCGTCGCGGCGTACCAGTCCTCGGCGGTGATCTCGCCGTTCTCGTACGCCAGGTCGATCGGGGCGAAGTCACGCCACCCGCGGTTCTCGCGGCGGCGATCTCTCCGGCTTCGGGCGCAGGATCCCCAGGGTGGGCCTGTTGGGACGGAGCGGTCATGACGCGGTCCTCTCGGCGTCGCGGTCGGGCCGGGCACGCTACGCGGGATCGGTGCGCGGCTCGCCGTGCCGCGCACACCGATACCCGATGAGGTGAACCGGTCCGGCCTGTCAGCGAGTTGGCGACGGGCCGGCTCCGGTGTGTGCCCGCAGAGCCGTCACGGCCTCGTCGGCTGGTCCGGGAACCTGGTCATCCGCAGGAGCGCCGGGTCGCTGTCGAACCCGACGGCTCGGTACAGCGGCGCGGAGCCGTCGCTGGCGTACAGCTCGAACAGCGTGCAGCCCTGCTCGGAGAGGTGGTCGACGACGGCCTGGACCGTCGCCTTGGCGTACCCGCGGTGCCGGAAGTCCGGGACGGTCGCCACCGCGTGGATGCGGGCGGCGAGGCCCTTCGGGTAGCGCGGGGCCGGCAGCACCCGGTGGATGAAGGCGAGCGCGCAGGACGCGAGGCCCCCGGTGGGCGCGTCGACCACGTAGGCCACCGCGTCGTCCTCGTCGGCCAGACGCTCGGCCAGCTGGTCCGTGCAGATCCGCAGCCACTCGGCGTCCATAGGGGCCGAGAGGATCAGCTCGGAACGCAGGCGCGCGAGTTCGGCGGCATCGTCGGGGGTGGCTCGGCGCACAGGAAGCACCGGGTCTCCTTCGTCTCGGTGGTGGTGTCGGTGGGGTGGATTCCCGCCGGCCGCCCGGAGCTACCGGGCGGCCGGGGTCAGAAGTGGTCGGGAAGCCACGGCTCCTGGTCGAGGGCGGCCCGCACGAGGGCGGTCAGCGCCTGGTCGGAGCGGGAGCGCACGCCGGACAGGGCGGCCGCGGCCGGGCTGCGGTAGCCGCCCGCGTACCAGACGGCGAACTGGCCCCGGGTGAACGCCACGGCGCCCTCGGTGCGCACGGGGGCGAGGTCGGCCGACCCGGCGCAGATCCGCAGCAGGTAGCGGTGGCTGGAGCCGGGCCGCTCGTCGCCGATCTCCACCGGGACCTCCAGGTCGAGGTCGGCCGGCCACCCGCGCATCCGGACCGCGGCCTGGAGGTCGAGGATGCGCAGCATCCACGGGTGCCAGGCGTCGGCGCTCACCCGGTGGCGGTGCAGGTTGTGCAGCAGCAGCGGGTAGGGCGGCAGCGCGCCGCGCCGGAACTGCACGGTCTCGGCCCGGCTGTTGTGCCGGCCGAGGAAGGCCAGCATCGCGGCCGCGCAGTCCGCGTCGGAGGACCAGAAGTCGTGGACCACCAGGTCCATCCCGTGCCGGTCGCTGCGCTTGGTCGTCAGCGACACCCACCCGGCCACCGGTTCGCCGGAGCGGGAGAAGCGGTAGGTGGTCAGCGCGTTCTTCGCGGTCGTCCACGTCGACCACCAGTCGGGGCGCTGGACGGGCCCGTTCCACTGCCGGGCGAGCTCCTGCTGCAGGTCCAGGGCGTCCTTGGTGAGGCCGTGCTCGATGTCGAAGTCCCCGGCCGCGAAGGACCGTTTCAGGTCGTCGGAGCTGACCGCCCAGCCGAACACCGGCACCGGGGCCTCCCAGCCCATGCGGCGCGCGTAGCCGTTGGAGATGGTGGAGATGGTGGAGACCACCGCGCCGCGCTCGCGCAGGGCCCGCAGCCGCTCGTGGACCATGCGGGCCGCGAGGTGGGCGCCGCGTTCCTCCGGGGCCACGCTCCCCGCGGCCAGGCACGCCGTGGGCACCGCGGTGCCGCCGAAGAACTGGGAGGTGAGGATGCCGAGCCCCCCGGCGACGACCCGGCCGGCGCGCACGGCCACGCGCACGTCCGCGTGGCCGCGCAGGTGGCTGATGTCGCCGACCGGGTGGCCGAAAGAGCGGGCGGCCAGCTCGTCGTACTCCTGGGCGAGGCCGTCGTCGGCCCGCACGAAGGTGATGCCGTCCTCCATGACGTGCGCCTCCTAGTAGTGGGCCGGGCCGCGGGCGGCGGCCGGGTCGGTGGGCACGAGGAAGGTCCGGGTGAAGCCGACGACCCGCTCGTTGTCCTGGCTGAGGCCGGTGGTGCGGCAGGTCACGATGCCCTCGCCGGGGCGGCTCTTGGACAGGCGGCGCCCGATCACCTCGGTCTCGGCGTAGAGGGTGTCGCCGACGAAGACGGGGTGCTCGAAGCGCACGTCGTCCAGGCCGAGGTTGGCCAGGGTCAGGCCGCTGGTTCCCCGCACCGTCATCCCCGCGACGTAGGTGAGGGTGACGCCGCTGCACACCAGGATCCGGCGCCAGGGGGTCTGGGCGGCGTAGTGGGCGTCCAGGTGGATCGGCGCGGTGTTCCCGGACAGGGCGGTGATCAGCGTGTTGTCGGTGTCGGTGATGGTGCGGCCGGGCCGGTGTTCGATGACCAGGCCCTCGGTGAGGTCGTGGTAGCCGGGGCCGACGACCTCGCGCACGCGGTGGGTGCTGATCTCGCGGTAGCCGGGCGGCAGGGAGGCGGTGCTCACCGGATGGGCTCCTCTCCGGCGCCGGCCGCCTCGAGGACGGAGCGGGCCATCGCGAAGAACGGGCGGCCGAGCATGTGGCCGTCGACGGAGGTGATGTTGCTGCCGCTGCTCTGGGCGGCGGCGACGATGGCGCGGGCCCGGGCGATGTCCTCCTCGGACGGCGTGAAGTGCTCGGTGATGACCGGCAGCTGCGCGGTGTGGATGGCGCCCTTGCCGTGGAAGCCGAGGGCCTTGGCCCGCTCGGCCTCCTGCCGCAGGCCGTCCGGGTCGTCCATCTGGAAGTACGGCGAGTCGATCGCGGCCAGGCCGGCGGCGGCCGCGCTGTTGGCGACGACGGAGCGGGCGTGGAGCATCGGCTCCCAGCCCATGCCGCAGCCGAGGGCGGCGGCGTAGTCCGCGGTGCCGAACACCAGCCCGGAGATCCGGGACGCCCTCACGATCTGGGGGAGTTCCTCGATGGCGCGGGGCGTCTCGATCAGCGCGAACAGGTAGGGCCGGTAGTCGGCCGTGTCCAACACGCCGGCCACCAGCTCGATGTCGCGGGCGGACTCGACCTTCGGCACGAGCACCACGGCGGGCTTGCTGCTCCAGCCGGACATGGCGGCCAGGTCCTTGATCCCGTCGAGGAGGACGGGGGCGTTCATCCGCACGCCGAGCAGGCACCCGCTGGTGGCCTGGTTGTCGAAGAACCGCTCGGCGATCGTCCTGGCGTGCTGCTTCTTGGCGGGGGCGACGGAGTCCTCGAGGTCGACCAGGGCGACGTGGGCGCCGCTGGTCTTCGCGGTGTCGTACCGGTTGACGGCCGGTGCCGGGACGCTGATCCAGGCCCGGGCGACCCGCAGGGGAAGAGCGCTCATGGCCGCGGTCACCGGCCCTGGCGCTTGGCCGCGACGAGCTGCACGAGACCGGCGAGGGTTCGGGCGGCGGTGATCTCGTCCTCGGTGACCTTGGTGCCCAGGTTCTCGGACAGCATGACGGCCAGCTCGATGACGGACAGGGAGTCCAGGCCGATGGCCTCCAGGGTGGCGTCGGCGGCCAGCTTGTCGGGGTTGACGCGCAGCTCGCGCACCAGGAGGTCTTCGAGGTCGGGGTCGATGACCGGGGCGGCGGTGTGGTCGTTCACGTTCTGCTCCTTGAGGTGTCGGGCGGCTTGGGGGATGAGGTCTTCCTGACCGGCGATCACGTGGCGCCGTCCGAGCTCGTCGAACAGGTCGCCGGCATCGACGCCTTCGGCGGCCGCGACGGCGAGGACGCGGTTCTTGAAGCCGGAGAACACCCCGGCGCGGCCGCTCATCACGGCGACGGAGTCGGTGTAGGGCGGGGCGTCCATCAGCCGCCGCTCGGCGACGTCGGCGGCGGCCAGGGCCTTCTTCAGGTCGATCCCGGTGGGGTGGCCGAGGCGTTCGAGGACGGCGACCAGGACTTCGAGCTGGGTGTTGCCGGCCCCGGCGCCGAACCCGCGGGCGCAGGCGTCGATGACCCGGGCTCCGGCCCGCACGGCGGCCACCGAGTTGGCGACGGCCATGCCGAGGTTGTTGTGCCCGTGGAAGATCACCGGCACGTCCCCGACGGCCTCGGTGATCGCGGTGATCCGCGCCTCGACGTCCTCGGGCAGGAAGTGCCCGGCGGAGTCGAAGATCCCCACCGCCTTCGCGCCGAAGCCGACCATCAGGGCGCACTGCTCGGCGAGCTGCCCGGGGCCGGCCATGTGGCTCATCATCAGCACGCCCTGGCCTTCGCCGCCGTGTTCGGCGACGAAGCCGAGGTGGCGCTCGGTGACGTCGGCCTCGGTGCAGTGCGCGGCGATCCTGAACACCTGGGCGCCGTGCCGGAAGGCTCCGCGCAGGTCGTCGCTGGTGCCCCAGCCCGGGCCCATGAACACGCCCATCCGGGCGCTGGTCAGGGCCTCAGCGACGGTGGCCAGCATCTGGGAGTCGCTGAGCTTCGCGCGGCCGATCTGGAGCGAGGAGGCTCCGAGGCCGTTGCCGTGGCCGACCTCGACCACGGGCACGCCGGCCCGGTCGGCGGCCGTCGCGTAGTCGCGCAGCTGACCGGCGTCGAGCTGGTGGCGTACGGCGTGGTGGCCGTCGCGCAGCGTCGGGTCGTGGATCAGCACGGCGGGCTTGGCGGTCATGCCCCGGCTCCTTCCGCGGTCAGGGAGATGGCGCGCTGGTGGGCCAGGTGGATCGCCGCGGCGTTGATGATGTCGAGGTTGCCCGCGTGCTCGGGCAGGCGGCCGCCGGTCGCGGACACCTCGACGGTGACGCTGACGCGCCCTTCGGAGGTCTCGAACTCGGTGACCCGGTAGCCGGGGGCGAAGCGGCGGACCTTGTGGGCGGCGGCGTCGACGAGGTCGCGCACCGGGTCCGGGTCGACGCCGGGGGCCAGGACCGTCATGCAGACGCGGAACGGCGGCGGCGGGACGGCGGGGGTCACGTTGACCATGACCTTCGCCGCGGGCGCCCCGGTGAAGGTGCGGATGGCGTCCTGGGTGGTCGCGATGTACTCGTCCAGGTTCAGGCGGGTCGCCCGCCCGGCGCTGCGACTGGCGCCGGTGGAGACGACCTCCACGTAGGCGGGCGTGCAGTGCTGGGCGATGGCGTGCAGGACCGGGATCGCGGCCTGGCCGCCGCAGCTGATCAGGCTGATGTGCCGGCCGGTCAGGGCCTCGTGGCCGTTGACCGTGGGCACCGTCAGGGTGCCGCTGTTGTGCGGGGTGAGGTCGATGAACACGGCCTCGGTGGGCTCCAGCAGGCGCCAGTGCTCGGCGTGGGAGTCCGCGTTGGAGGCGTCGAAGACGAGGTCGAAGGCGTCTTCGGAGTCCAGCAGGGCCGCGATGCCGCCGGCCGTGGTGGCGAGTCCCATCTCGGCGGCCCGCCGCAGCCCGGTGGTCTGGGTACTGCGGCCGACGACGAGGCCGCAGTCGAGGCGCGGCGAGCTGCGGATCTTGTGCAGGAGGTCGACACCTATCAGCCCGGCGCCGAGGACGGCGACCTTCAGCTTGGTGTGCGCGGACATGGCTCTCCCCGGGAATGAGGGTCGGGTGGCGGTGGCCGGGGGCTCAGAGCGCCCGGAACCACACGGGGGGAAGGTGCTGGGACAAGGCCCGGACCGTCGTCCCGGCCTTGAGGGGCAGGCTCGCGTGGACGGAGCCGGGAAGGACCACGTCACCGGCGCGCAGGCCGCCGCCGAGGGCGGCGAGCCGCCGGGCCAGCCAGACCAGCGGAAGCAGCGGGCCGCCCAGGACGTCGCGGCCGTGGCCGAAGGCCGCGGGGGCGCCGTCGGTCTCGACGTCGACGCGTTCGCCGCCGAGATCGAGGAGCGCGTCGGCCGGCACGGCGGGGCCGAGGACGAAGCGGGCGGCGGAGGCGTTGTCGGCGACGCTGTCCTCGAGGGAGATCTGCCAGCCGCCGTAGCGGGTGTCGATGACCTCCAGGGCCAGGAACACCTCGGACACCGCGGCGCCGGCGGCCTCGACGTCGATGTCCTGCCCGTGCAGGTCCGCTCCGAGGCGGAAGGCGATCTCCGCCTCGACGCGCGGGGCCAGCAGCCGGCCCGCGACCAGGTCCCCGCCGCAGGGCACCTCCATGTCGGCGAACAGGACCCCAGAGTCCGGCTCGCTGACGCCCATCTGCTGCTGCATGGCGACCGAGGTCAGACCGATCTTGTGCCCGACCGCCGTGGCGCCGGCGGCCAGGCGCAGGTCCGTGCCCCGCTGCTGGATCCGGTACGCCTGGTCCAGGGTCAGGCCGGGCAGCTGGCGGGCCATCGCGGTGGCGGGGAGGACGGACAGCTCGGCGGCGCGCAGTTCACGCGCCGCCCCGTCCTCGCGGACCTCCACGTCCGGGGAGGCGGCCTGCACACTCATCGGTCCTCCCCGCTGTGCGGGCGGCGTAGTGCTCCAGCAGGGGCTCCAGGTAGTCGACGTGCTGGCCGTCCAGCCCGGCCAGGTCCTTCGGGGACGCCAGCAGGACGATCTCTTCCAGCTCCGCCGCCCGGCCCTGCGCGGTCTCCGCCTCGACCACGCCCGCGAACCGCGCCAGCACCAGCGGCTCCGGCAGCTCCGGGGCGAGGTAGTGCAGGCCGACGTTGCCGTTCTCGCCGCGCGTGATCGCCAGCAGCACGAGAGCGTCCGCGGCCACCTCGATCCCGGTCTCCTCGGACAGCTCCTTCGCCCCCTGGCGCCGCAGCTCGGCCTCGTCCAGGCACGCACCGCCCTGGGGCGGCTCGACGTTGCCGCCGGGCAGCTGCCACCGGCCCGGGGCCGCCGTCGACGCCGACATGCGCCCGACGACGATCCGGCCGTCCTCCACCGGCTGGGCGACGGTCACAAACACCGACGACACCACCGGGGCACCCGGGACACGGCGCAGGGCGAACCGCCGGTAGGTGGTGGCGGCCCACGACAGGTCGACGGCGCCGTCGCGCTGCTCCAGCGTGGTGCAGATCACGGCCGGCCCGTCGAACAGCGACGGGTTCGCCGAGGTCGCCTTCTCCCAGACACGGTCCATGGCCGACCGGTGCTCGGCGGACAGCCCGGGGACGGGGGTCTCGGCCAGCCGGACGCCCTTGGCGTTCAGGACCTCGACAGCGGACGTGGGGGCCGGGGCGGATTCAGTCGTCAACGGGGTTCTCTCTTCCGAGTGTTGTGCTGCATCGGGCTCTCCTGGTGCTCAATGCTCGGATGGTGCGGGAAGTGGTGGTGCCGGCCGCGCGCCGTGGTCGTGCGGCCGGCACCGGGTCCGCCCGGCCGGTGTGCCTACCGTGGGATTCGCGGGCGGAGACTGGGGGGATCAGGCGTCCCCGGTGACCAGGCCGGTTCCCGTGCGGCGCTCGGCCTCGGAGAGCGGCTTGGGCCCGAGGGCCGCCCAGGCGGTCTTGCTCGACCCGAACCGCCACCAGCCGCACTCCTTCGAGCACGCCTCGGTGAGCGCGACGCCGCGGCCGCGCACCTCCTGCGGTCCGGGTTCCTTCTTCTTGGGGACGGTGGGGCTGGAGTCGGTGACGACCACGGTGACCGTGTCGCCGCTGGACCACAGCACCACGTCGACCATCCCGAACCGGGGGGTGCCGTGCTGGGCGGCGTTGGCCGACAGCTCCGTGACCACCAGTGCGACGGCGAAGGGCTGCTCGTCGTCGGGGTCGTAGCCCCACTCGGTGAGCTTGGCCTGGACGAAGCCGCGCAGCGCGGACACGCCGTCCAGATTGGTGCAGTCGGTGGTCCAGCGTGCCCAGCGGGCGCCCATCGGCTGGTCGGGGGGCTGCTGCTCGATCACCTCGGACACCGCCCTCGCGGCGGTCTGCGGCGAGCGGGCAGGACACCGCGGGCCGGTCGGGCGGGGTCGGCCGGACTGCCGGCCTCGGGAAGCGCGGCCGGTACCGCCGCTTGGGGGAGCTGGTGCACCTCCGCCTTCCGTCTCTGCTCTGGGGTTGGTCCCCCTGGTCGGGGTGTCCGGGAGCCGTACACCCCGACCAGGGGCTCAGCGGCTGCTACTCGGCGTGGCTCTCGTTGCCGTGGTTCTCGTTGCCGCCGTCGTTCTCGTGCTGGTTGCCGCTCTCGTTCTCGCCGTTCGCGCTCATAGCGGACGTTCCTTTCGGAAAGGCCCAGGAATCCCTGGGGCTGTGGGTTGGTCGGGAGCGTGAGCGGAGCGTTTCGTCCGCCGGCTCCGGGCCCGGGGAAGAGCACCGCGGACGGTCCTGTGGTTGGGGGCCGGTGCGGTGGCTGGCCTCCTGGCCGCGAAGGGTGATGTCGGCAGGGAGGCCATCGGCCGGCGGCTTCCCCGGTGAGCGCTCTGGGCGCCTGCTTCCGCCGAACCGATGACAGTAAGTAAACGTGCGGTCACGCACATTGGGGTAGGACGTTTCCGGGGGGCCGTGTTCACGGAACCCGGACGTTTGCGCCGAGTTGACGCCGTGTTGACTCGGCCGCCGAGCCGAGTACGGTCGCCGGTACCGGCCCCGAGGAGCGCCATGCCCGAAGCGCAGCCGAACGAGGTCCTCAAGCTGCTGATGGACGAGCACGGGCTGAGCGCCCGCAAGCTCGCCGACGCGATCAACTCCGCTGAGGAAGGCCTGTTCGGGCGTCCCGGCAACGCCACCGACCGGCAGGTGCGGCGCTTCGTGTCCGGTGAGACCGCGACGCCTCACCTGCACTACCTCGCGGCCATGATGAGGGTGTTCCAGCTCCAGGCGGACCAGCTCGGATTCACCATCACCGCCGCCAGATCACGGCAGCTGGCGTCGCTGGGCGACGGACCTACGCTTCTTGAAGGACACCCCGCCGATCCTCAGGAGACCCGCCCCGTGCTCCGCCGTGACTTCGTCCTCGCCGCCACCGGCAACCTGCTCAACTTCGCCTTCGCCCCGCTCCCGGCCAGCGGCCGCATAGGGATGAGCGACGTCGTCCGCATCCGCGGCAGCATCGACAAGCTCCACGCCGTGGACGACGCCTACGGCGGCGACCAGCTCGCCGACGTCGCCGAGAAGTACGTGAAGCAGATCGAGGACGCCATGGGCCGGTGCCTCTACGGCCCCAACGTCGAGAGGGCCCTCTACACGGTCATCGGCGACCTCAACGCCTCCGCGGGCTGGTTCGCCTTCGACAGCGGCGACCAGCCCCGCGCCACCCAGGACTTCGACGCGGGCCTGCGCGCCGCTCTGCTGGCCGGCGACCGCATGCTCCAGGCCCGCATCTGGTCCTACATGTCCCGCCAGAGCTGGGAACTCGGCCGCGCGATGGAGACCGTCACCATCGCCCGTACCGCCCTCGAAGCCACCCGAAACGGCCGCGACCACCGCCTCAGCGCGCTCCTCCACGGCCGCCTCGCCCTCGGCTACGCGGCCTCCGGCGAAGCGTCCCGGTGCGCGAACGCCCTCGCCCGCGCCGAGACCTGCCTCGACCGCGCCACCGACCAGCCGCCGGCCTGGCTCGCCTTCGTCGGCCCCGGCGAGATCCTCGGCGCCGCCGCCATGGCCCACATGAACCTCAAGCAGCCCGACCGCGCCGCCCACCAGGAAGAACAGGGCATGACCCTGCTCGACCCGCGCTTCCGCCGCAACCGCTTCGCCAAGCTCGTGCACCTGTCCGAATGCCATCTCGCCGCCAAACGCCCCGAGCAGGCCGTCGCCACCGCCGACCAGGCCCTCGACCTCTACGCCCACGTCAACTGCCCTCGGTGGGCCGTTCGCCTGGACGGCTTCCGCGACAACGTGGCCGGAGCCTGCCTTCCGGAAACCGAGGCATTCGTAGAACGCTATGACGAGATGACCGCCAGCTGACAGGAGCCGACCCGCCCGTGGACGCCGCCACGCTCACCGTTGCCTACTACACCAACGACGACTTCGCCCGCGTCGAACAGCGGCTGATCGACGTCTACGCCGAGGTCTACGCGGCGGAGGCCGCCACCGACCCGTTCTTCACCGTCGACCGGTTCACCCAGCGCCTGCGCGCCCACGCCGCGGGCCCGCGCTGGGGCTGCGCGCTCGGTGAGGTCGACGGGCAGCCCGTCGGCTACGCGTACGGCTTCGCCCGCACCGCCGCCTACCAGTGGAAGGGCCTGCTCACCGAGGTGCCGGCCGCCGATCTCACGGAGACCGACACCCGCACCTTCGCCCTGTGCGAGGTGATGGTCCGCGCCCCGTGGCGGGGGACCGGCATCGCGCTCACCCTCCACGAGGAGCTGCTCTCGCACCGCATCGAGGAGCGCTCGCACCTCCTGGTAGAGGAGACGCACCCCAAGGTCCGCGCCCAGTACGAGCGCTGGGGCTACCGCTGGATGGGCACCATGCAGCCCTACGCCGACGCACCCCGGTACGACTCGATGCTCCGGCCGATCTGACCAACCGGAGCGCCGAGCCGTGCCTTCACCGCCTCCAGCGCCCGGACAAGAAGCGGCGGTGGTCCACCAGGTCCTGCACGGTCTCCTCCAGCGGCGGCAGGAGAAGCACGGAGGTTTCGGTCTCGTGCCATCGGGCGGGGGCGCCCGGCCCGAGCAAGGCCCGCAGTCGGAAGCGTCCTGCTCGTCTTTTCGTCGCGCGGTCCGACGCGTCCCTAGCCGCGCTGTTGCGGTCCGCTCCGCCCATCGTTTCCCGGCGTGGAGCCGTTGACGGTCCGTACAGTTGTCGTATGCCCTCTGGTGAACTGCCTGGGATGACCCGGGAACTGATGATGGTGGAGTACCCGTCGACCACGCGCCTGTCGCAGTCGAGCACTCCCGGGGGCCGCAGCTCCCTCGCGCGCAATGACGAGAACGGCCTCACCACGCACGCGGTGCTCTTCCCCGCGGACGACGAGGTCGATCGGATCAGAGCCGAAGGAGTCCGGGCCGGCTACACAGACGGCGCCCAGGTCGGCCTGGCGGTGGGCGTCGCGGTGGGCGCCGTGGTGACCCTCCTGGCCTTGAAGGCCGCGCCACATGTCAAGAGTCGGTTTGCTGACCTCAGGGCCAAGCTGGGCTGGAAGGCCGAGGTTGCCGTCGAGGTCCTTCCTGGAGAAGCCGGAGCTGAGGTGGAGACACCTCAGAGCGAGAACCGGACCTTCGCCACGATGGCGGAGTGACGGGTTCGTCAGCTCAGCGGACCCCGCGGACCCGGTTCCACTCCTGGATGCCGAGCCGGTACCGGGTGACGATCCTGCGGACGTGGTCTTCGGCGGGAAGGGAGAGAGCGGCCTGCGGGTCGAAGAACTGCACGTCGGTGGCGCCCGGGACCGACAGCTTGTCGGCCGCCCCGTACCAGGGGAGCACGAAGACGCGGACGGTCTTGATGGAGGGCGTGCCGACTTCGGCGGTGAACAGCTCGAAGATCGTGGACGTGTACGCCGATGCGCGGGCCCCCTGCTGCACCTGCCGAACTACCGCGTCGACGCGTTCGCCGAACGCCTCGACCGACATGCCACCGAGCCCGGCTTCGAGATCGTCCTCGGCTACGACGGCGAGGTGCCGGTCGGTTACGCCTACGGCAACACGATCGAGGCGGGCGACCGATACTGGAAGCGGATGACCGAGCCCCTTTTTGACGGCTACACCGAGGCCCCGGCCCTGGCCATCAAGGAAATCGGCGTCCGGACCCGCTGGCACGGCACGGGGACCGCCCGCCGGATCCACGACAGCCTGCTGCGCCGCCGCGTTGAGTGCCGTGTCACCCTTCTGGTCAACCCGCTCGCCGGGGACGGAAAAGTCCAGCGACTCTACGAGGCCTGGGGCTACCAGGCGTTCAACGCTCGGCAGCCCTCTCCGGACTCGCCCCGGCTGACCGCGATGATCCGCCCGATCCGCTGAGCCGGGGTCGGCGGCGCCTGGTAGTACACGCCGATGGTTGACCGGCAGTCGCCCTGCTTCTTCAGCGCCACGCGCCGCCTGGCCGCGCGCCGCGCGGTCAGGCCCGGGGCGGGCACCCGCCGGGAGGCGGGTGGGGGGTGGATGGTGGGGAACGGTGGGGGAGCTGTTCGACGGAGCGGATGATGCGCGGGTGTTCACAGCTGGTGGCGAAAGCGCCGCTGCCCGGGGCCACCGTAGTGGTCCCGGGCAGCGGCGTTCTGTGTGCGGGGTCAGGCCGTCGGCTTGGGCCTGCGGGCGACGGCGATGGCGAGAGCGGCGCAGAGGAGGGCGGCGAGGCCCGTGAAGCCGCTGACGGAGGGCAGGAGGCCGTAGTGCTGGACGAGGGCGCCGAGGGCGATGATGGGGCCGGAGCTGCCGAGGTAGACGATGACCCACAGGGAGCTCAGTTCGGAGCCTCGGCGTTCCGGGTCCATGGCGGCGACGGCGCTGGTGAACAGGGAGCGGAAGGCCACGCCCTGGGAGATGCCGCCGAGGACGCTGCCGATGAAGAGCAGCGCGGGGGTCTCGGTGTATCCGGCGGCGACGACCAGGCCGAGGCCGGTGGCCAGGCCGGTCATGCCGAGGGCGGTCACGACGCGGTCCGAGGTCGGCGGGACGATCAGCTGGGTGGCTGCCGAGGAGCCGAGCAGGAGGGCGGCCACGATCGCGCCGACCAGTTTGGAGTCGGTGTGCAGCAGGTCGGCCGCGAAGGCCGGGGCCAGGCTGAGGTAGACGCCGAAGACCGCGTAGGAGATGAATCCGGCCGCGGCGGCGAGGAGGAACTCCCGGCGGCCGGTGCGCGGCAGGCGCAGGCGCTGCGGGCGCAGGTGGGCCGGGGTGGTGATCCGGGGCGGGGAGGCCGGCGGCCGGCTGCGGCCGGGCATCCGCGGGTGGACCAGGGCCAGCGGCACGCAGAGCGCGAGCAGGGCGACGGCGTGCAGCAGGAACGGGGTGAGGAGTGGGTCCGAGCCGCCGGCCAGCAGGGCGCCGACGATCGGGCCGAGTGCGACGCCGCCCGCCGAGCAGGCCAGGGTGATCTTGGCGGCGAGTGTCGGGCGGTCGGGCAGCAGGTCGCCGAGGGCGGCCCCGGCGGCACCGGTGGACAGGCCGACGGCGACGCCCTGGACGGCGCGGCCGGCGGCGAGCTGCCAGAAGCTGCCGGAGGTGGCGAACACGGCGTCGCCGACGGCGGACAGTGCGACGGCGGGCAGGATCAGGGCGCGTCGGCCGAGGTGGTCGGACCAGTGGCCGACCACGGCGAGCACCGGGACGAGCGCGAACACGTAGATCGCGAAGAGGACGGTGGTGTCGAGCGCGGTGAGGTGCAGCTGCTGCTGGAGGAGCGAGTAGATCGGTGTGGCGAGGTTGGCGCCGATCAGCATGAGCAGCAGGGCGGCGGCCACCAGGCCGACGCGGACGCCGCGTAGCGCGTTCCAGCGGCTGATCGCGGCGAGTCGGAGCTGGGCGCGCGGCGCGAGCTCCAGGGGAAGCAGGGCCTCCGACAGTCGGCGTCCGTCGAGCTGCGCGGTGCGCAGGCCGGAGCCGGCGGGGGAGAGGTCCGCCATGGCAGGGGTCTCCTGTGGCCGGGCACCACCGGGGTCGGCGGGGTGTGCCGGCGCGCCCGTCCGGAGGCGCTGTGGTGGTGGCCGCGGGTGAGGGCTCCCTGGTGGGGCGAGGTGAACTGAAGAGGGCCCCTCCGGCCCGGGGTCGGGTGGAGGGCGTGGGCTTCGTTGCCCCGGTGGCACGCGCGGGGTGTGCGCGGTACCAGACCGAAGGATAAGGGGTGGGCGCACGCCCACGGCGCGCGCCCCTGGGTGCGCCCGGAACAGCCGGGCGTCGGGGGTGCCCGACCTATACGCTGAGGTGGTGGATCGGTACGCGGCGCTGTTGGGCTGACCGCTGGCTGAGGGAGAGCGCACAACGATGGCCGGACGACGGCGCAAGACCACCGGGGCTTCGGCTGGTGAGGGCACGGCCGAGGCGGTGCTGCCCGCGGACCTGGAGCTCCAGGACCTCTACGGGGCGTTCGCCGCGCACGGGCTGGACGACGAGGACCTGGACGACGCGGCGGTGCTCGTCCCGCCGGTGAAGCTGCCTGCCGAGCGCGAGCTCGCCGAGCAGGCGAAGGCCGTCCCGATGTTCGGGTTCGCCCTGGCGCTGGCCCGCTGGGCCGCCCCGCACCTGGCGGTGGACGAGTTCGGCGACCTGGTCGAGGCGGACCGGGCCCCCGCGGCCCGGCTGCTGGGCCTGGCCCCGGCCGAGGGCGAGGTGCCCGAGGAGGCCGAGGTCGAGGCGCTGCGGGCCTGGTCGCTGGCCTGCGACCTGGACCTGGTGGAGCTCGGCACGACCGCGGAGGGCGAGCACGTCGCCGTCCCGGGCCCGGACCTGGAGCCCGCCGAGCAGGGAGACCCGGAGACCGTCCTGGAGCTGTGGCTGACCGCCGCCGGGATCGTCCGGGAGCTGGCCGTCGAGGCGGACTCCGTCCCGGAGGAGGCCGAGGGGGAGCCCGCCGCCGGAGGGGAGGCCGAGGGGGCAGAGGAGGACGAGGACGGGCTCACCGAGGTCGAGGAGGCCCGGGACGAGGCCGCCGAGCTGCTGGACGAGGCCCTGCAGGTGCTCTACGAGACCACCGCCTTCGCCGAGCCCGGCAACGAGACCGTGCCGCTGGGCGTGCTGGCCGCGCTGCTGGTGGTCCCGGAGGGCGAGGAGCCGAGCGAGGAGCTGCTCGGCGACATCACGGACGTGATGGTCGCGCTGGACCCGATGCTGGGCGATCTCGCCGAGCTCGGCCTGCTGGAGTACCGCCCGATCGACCCCGAGCTGTTCGACGAGGAGGACGGCGAGGAGCCCGCCGTGGTCGGCGAGGAGCCGCTGGACGAGGAGGAGTCGGCCCGCTTCGGGCTGGTCCGGCTCACCCCGCTCGGCCAGTACGGCATCCGGCAGTGGCTGCTGGAGGACGGCTACGACGCACCGCTGGTCGGCGACCTGGCCAGGGGGGACGCGGCCGAGCTGCTGCGCGGCGTGTGCGAGTCGGCCAACGTGCTGCCGGAGGAGGAGCTGCGGGTGTGGACCGCCGACCGGGAGCCGGTGGCGGCGGCGCGCGAGCTGCTGGCCGCGGCGCGCGGCACCGACGGCTACGGCCCGCTGCGCCGGATGCTCTGCGTCTCCGCGCTGAACCTGCTCGGGCCGGAGGCCGGGCCCGCCGCTCGGGAGGTCATGGACGACCCGGAGCTGGGCGGCGCGGTGCGGGCCTGGCTGACGGCGCAGGGGGCGACGGACGTCCCCGTGCCGGACCGGGCGATGGCGCTGTGGACGGTGGTCGACACCTTCGCCGCCCAGCTGCTGGACAACGGCGGGGACGCCGAGCTGCTGCGCGAACTGATCACCGACCTGCCGGTGAACGGCGATCCGGCCGGGTGGTTCGGCGAGCTGTGGCGGGTCGACCACCCGTACACGGCGGACGTCCTGGAGGCGATCGGGGAGCTGCACCCGGACCGGGCGCTGGCCAAGGAGGCGCGCAAGGCGGCCTTCAAGGCGCGCTCCAAGGGCTGAGGGCGTGAGGGCGGCAACGCTTCAGGGCAGGTCCAGCGAGCCGTCCTCGGTGAAGGGGAAGAACGGGTTGTGGGCCAGCTCCCAGAGGTGGCCGTCCGGGTCCTCGAAGTAGCCGGAGTAGCCGCCCCAGTCGGTCGGGACCGGTGGCTTGACGACCACGGCGCCGGCCTCGACCGCCGTCCGCAGCGCGGCGTCCACCAGTGCGGGGGACTCCAGGTTCACCGCGAGGGTGACGCCGCGGAAGGAGGGCTCGCCGGCGGCGGGCACGCCCGCGTCGGCGGCCAGCTCCTCGGTGGGGAAGAGGCCGAGCGCCGAGTCGGCGGTGCGGAACCAGACGATCTCCGGGCTGGAGGCGGTGGAGCGCTTCCAGCCGAGCCCCTCGTAGAAGCGGGCACTGCGGTCGAGGTCGGTCACCCCGAGGGTGACGATGCTGATCCGGGCGGGGAAGGCGCCCTGCCCGGTGCGGTCCTGTGCTGCGTCGTTCTGTGCTGTCATGCCGCCAGGTTAGGGAGGGCGGCTGACAACCGGGCGTCCTGACACGGCCACCGCCCCCGTCCGGAGGCCGAGCTGATGACCCGGCAGCTGCGGGCACGTAAGGTGGCGTCAGCGGTGCGGGCGCGAGGACTCGGGGGTGCGGCACAGGATGATGCGGGAGAGCGGCGGCAGGCACCAGGAGTGGAACGCGGGACCCTCGGGGCCCGCCCCGGTGCCGGAGCAGCCGGTCCGGGAGGACCGTGTTGCCGGTCGACTCGTGGACCGGGCACCGGACCGGGCGGTGGGCCGATCGCGGGAGCGGCCGGCGGACGGGTTCGCCGATCAGGAGGAGTTCTCCCGCCGGATCCTGGCGGCGGCGGACTTCCCGGTGTTCGGGGTGGTCGCCGGGGCGCCGGCGGACGAGGCACGGGCCGGCCGGGCGCTGGCCGCCTTCGAGACCTCCGGCGGCGAGCTGCGCTGGGCCGAGGTCAGGTGCGGTGACTGGCGTTCGGCGGCCGGCCCGTACGTGACCGTGCGCACCTACCGGCCGGGGGCCGAGGAGGGCGAGCAGCTGCCCGAGCTGGAGGACCTGGTCGAGGACGAACGCGACCGCGTCTACGAGCAGTTGGGCGTCGACGAGGGCGACGGGCCGGGCCGGGTGCGGGCGTTGCGGGTGTGGATGACGGTGGACGGCGAGCCCTGCGCGGTGGAGGTGCACGAGGACCGGCCGGTGCCGGAGCCCGGCGCCCCGGCGGTGGGCGGGCCCGAGCCGGTGTGGGCCGGCCGGCTGCGGGTCGGCGGGCTGACCGTGACGGTGTGCGGGCGCGGGATGCCCCCCGGCGCGGTGGAGCTCGGCCCGATCGGCGACTTCGAGTGCTATCTGCGCGGCCGCACCGAGCTGTTGCGCGACCTGGCCGCCCGGCGGGCCCGTCACGTTCCGGTCGAGGAGCGCGAACTGCCGCCCGCGGTGGGGATGGAGGCGCACCGGGCGCTGATCGCGCAGACCGTCGCCGAGTCCGCCGCGATCGAGGCGCAGGTGCGCGTCGGGCGCACGCCGAGGCTGCCGCGCGGGCTGCGCGGGGAGGCCGGCGCGGTGCGCTGGGAGGCCGCGGTGCGCCAGCAGATGCGGCTGGCCACCGAGACCCGGCAGGAGGCCGTCGCGGCGGTGACCTCGATGGTGAACCACCTCAACCGGCTTTCGCAGCAGACGCATTGGCTGCTCGGCACGGCGGAGGGAGAGGCGGCCGTCGAGGAGGTCGTCCGGTACACGGTGTTCGCGAGCGAGGTGGCGAGCCTGCCGGCCCAGCGGGCCTGGGCGCAGCTGTGGCGGGAGCGGCCGGGCAACGGCGGGGCGGGGGTCTGGGAGGAGCAGCGGCTGGCCGAGCAGTTGTGGCTATCGGCCTGGGAGCAGTGGCGGGCGGCGCGGAGCTGACGGGCCGCCGGTGCGGGTGGGGCCGGCCGGGGCGGCGGGTGCACGGGTAAAGCCAGGGTCATGTGAAGGTCATCGGTCGGCAAATGGCCGCCTGGACGTGAGATGGACGTCATGCCGGGTTCACCCGTCCGGCGGAGCCTGCTGGGCGTCGGCATCCCGCACCGACGCCCCCGCTCATCCTCAGGAGTTGCTGCCATGTCGCTGTCCCGCCGGGACTTCGTCAACCGTTCCACCCTCGTCGGGGCCGGCGTGCTGATCGCCGGCAGCGCCGAGGCGCTGGCCAGCGCCCCGGGCGCGATCGCCGCTCCGGCCGGCGGCGAGGCCCCGGCCGCCGCGGCCACCGGGACCAACTCGGCCGCCGGCACCGCCGTCGGCTACGGTCCGCTGGTCCAGGACCCGGAAGGCCTGCTGTCCCTGCCGAAAGGCTTCTCGTACAAGGTCCTCAACCGGGCCGGCGTCACCAAGCTGCGCAGCGGCGAGTTCACCCCGAGCAACCACGACGGCACCTCCGCCTTCGAGGACGAGCGCGGCGGCAACCTGATGGTCGTCAACCACGAGCTGGCCGGCGCCCGCGCCAACTGGCCGCACCCGGTGCCGCTGATCGAGGGCCACGTCTACGACCCGGGCGCGGCCGGCGGCTGCACCATCGTGCACGCCAAGCGGGACGGCTCGGTCGAGCAGTGGGTCGGCATCGCCGGCACCGCCACCAACTGCGCCGGCGGCGTGACCCCGTGGGGCACCTGGCTGTCCGGCGAGGAGACCGAGGACAAGGCCGGCAAGAACGGCTTCACCAAGGACCACGGCTACGTCTTCGAGGTCGACCCGTTCGACGACGACTACAACCGGGACCCGCAGCCGGTCAAGGCCTTCGGCCGCTACGCCCACGAGGCCGTCGTGGTGGACCCGAAGAAGGGCCACGTCTACCTGACCGAGGACGCCTCCAACCCGAACGGCCTGCTGTTCCGCTGGACCCCGCCGGCCGGCTTCAAGCACGGCCGCTACAAGCTGCGCAAGCTCGCCGACGACGCCGGTGTGCTGGAGGCCTTCAAGGTCTTCGACGCCCAGGGCAAGTTCGTCGACGACCTCTCCCGCGCCACCAAGGTCGGCACCACCTACGGCGTGGACTGGGTCAAGGTCCAGGACCGCGACGCCAAGACCGTCTCGGTGCGCAAGCAGTTCAAGGACGGTGAGGTCACCCGCGCCCGCAAGCTGGAGGGCATGTGGTGGGGTGACGGCGGCTTCTACTTCGTCTCCAGCTTCGCCCGCTCGGAGAGCCCGGTCCAGCACGACGGCCAGGTCTGGTTCTACAACCCGAACCGCCGCACCATCACCCTGAAGGTCCTGCTGGGCGTCAACAGCGACGTCTGGGGCGACCACGACAACTTCGACGGCCCGGACAACATCACCGTCTCGCCGTACGGCGGCATCGTGATCTGCGAGGACGGCGACGGCGTCTCGCACCTGTTCGGCGCCACCGAGGACGGGCTGGTCTACCCGATCGCCCGCAACGAGCTGAACATCGGCACCGCCGAGAAGCCCGAGTTCAGCGAGTTCACCGGGGTGACCTTCTCGGACGACGGCAAGACCCTGTTCGCCAACATCCAGACCCCGGGCATCCAGCTGGCCATCAGCGGCCCGTGGCGCCGGCTGAACGAGCACAAGCGCGGTCAGGGCTACGGCAGCTGACGTCGCGTCAGGTGGAACGGCTGCCCGCGGACCACTCGTCCGCGGGCAGCCGCAGTTGCAGCATCGCCAGCAGCCGCTGCTGCGGCTGGGCGAGGTCGATGCCGGTCAACTGCTCGGCGCGGCGCACCCGGTAGCGCAGGGTGTTGGGGTGGATGTGCAGGGCGTCCGCGGCCACCCGGACCTCGCCGAGCGCGTCCAGCCAGGCCAGCACCGACTCGGCGAGCCGGGTGCCGTGCCGGCGGTCGTACCCGGTGAGCGCGGTCAGCCGCGGGTCGCGCAGGCCGGTGCGCTCCTGGAGCAGCGCGAGCATCTCGCTGACCAGCACCTCCGCCTGGACGTCGATCAGCGCCGCGACGTCGAGGTCCACTCCGCCGCGGCCCATCGCGTCCAGGATGCGGTCCGCCTGCGCGCGGGAGTCGGGCACCTGGGCCAGGCCGTCGACGGTCGAGCCGATCGCGGCGCGCAGCGGGACGCCCAGGTGCTCGCGGGCGGCCGTCACCACCTCGGAGGCCCAGTCGCGCACGGTGGTCATCGGCAGGCCGGGCGGCAGCTCGGGCAGCAGCACGTACACCCGGGACTCGATCGGGGCGAGCAGCGCGCCGCGGTGCCGGGCGGCGGTGTGCACCGAGATCAGGCCGGTGACGTCGGAGCGGTGCAGCGCGTCGGTGGTGTGCGCGCCGTAGGCCAGCACGGTGGCCGGGCGGCGCAGGTCCAGGCCGAGGTGGGTGGCGAGCGACTGGGGGCCGGTGGAGCCCTCCAGCAGGCCGGTGAGCAGGGTCCGGGTGAGCCGGACGTCGGCGGACAGCTCCCGGCGGCGGCGCACCAGCTGGGCGGCCGCGACCCGGGCCGCGCCGACCAGGGCCTGCTCGGCCAGCGGGGCCAGCGGCTGGGCGCCCTCCTGCACCCAGATGGTGCCGAGCGGCTGAGCCCCGGCCCGGATGCCGACCGCCAGGCGGCGGCGCAGGCCCAGCTCGGGGTGCGGCTCGACCGCGATCGGGGCGTCCGAGCTGCGCAGGTGCTGGAAGATGCCCCACTCGCGGAGCTTGGACAGGTACGGCTCCGGGCCCTGCCAGCCGAGGATGGACAGCCGGCGCAGGTCGTCGACCTCGTCGGAGTCGGAGGACCGGGAGTAGGCGAGCACCCGGCTGGAGGTGTCCTCGATCGAGACGATGCCGTTGGTGAGCACGGCGACGGTCTGGGCGAGGGAGAAGAGGTCGCCCGCGTTGGGCTCGGGGGCGCCGGGGGCGTCCGGGGCGTCGGGGCCGGCGATGATCGCCCGGGCCAGCGAGTCGAGGTGCTCCCAGCGGGTCTCCCGGCGCACCGAGAGCAGGGCGACGCCCGCGTCGGTGGCGGCCTCGCGCAGCGCGTCGGCCTGGCCGGGGCCGTCCAGCTTGACGGCGACGGCGGCGGCCCCGGCGCGTCCGGCCGCGCGCAGGGCGGGCAGGGCGGCGCGGCCGCGGGCGCCGATCGCCAGCACGAGCTCGCCGGCGGCGGCGGTCGGCGGGTCCTCCGGGTCGAGGATGGCGACGTCGCGCACCGGCACGTCCAGGCCCTGCGGGGCGGCCTGGAGCTCGACCAGCGGTTCGCCCAGGGACATCAGGAGTTGACGGAGCGGCAGGCCGGGAGTGGTCACGCCGGTCCTCCTTCATCCGCTCGGACAACGGTGTGTGGTTGATTTTAGCCGGACGGACAGAGTTCGGGTTCGTCAGGGCTGAATAGTTGATTTCGACTATCCGGGACCGGATAGTCAGTACCGACCAACCGATGGGGAACGTTCTCGATGGCGAAGCGACGCAAGGTGTCGAACCCGCTGGCCCTCGCGGTCCTGGCCGAGCTCACGATCGAGCCGATGCATCCGTACGAGATGGGGCGTCGACTCAAGGAGCAGGGCAAGGACCGCAACATCAAGTACAACCGCAGCTCGCTCTACATGGTCGTGGAGCAGCTGCGGAAGGCCGGGTTCGTCGCCGAGCGGGAGACCGTCCGCGACACCCAGCGGCCGGAGCGCACCGTCTACGCGCTCACGGCGGAGGGCAGGGCGGAACGCGACGACTGGATGCGCGAGCTGGTCGCCGAACCCCGACACGAGTACCCGGCGTTCGGGGTGGCCCTGAGCCTGTTGGCGGCCCTGCCGATCGAGGAGTCGGTGGACCTGCTGGCCCGCCGGCTGGAGGCGCTGGACGCCCTGATCGACGCCTCGCGCTCCGCGCTGCACGAGGCCGAGGGGACGGGCCTCCACCCGATGTTCGTCATCGAGGAGGACTACGCCCTCGCGCTGCTGCGGGCCGAGCGCCGCTTCACCGAGAACCTCATCGGACAGCTCGGGGAGCCGGAGTTCCGTCGGACCCTGGACGAACACCTGAGGAGGCTGGAATGAACGGGATCCGCACCACCGGAAAGGCCCTGGTCATCGGCGGCGGCATCGCCGGGCCGGTGACGGCGCTGGCGCTGCGGCTGGTCGGCGTCGAGGCCGTCGTGTACGAGGCCTACGGGAGCTCCGCCGAGGGCATCGGCGGAACCTTCATGATCGCGTCCAACGGGCTCGCGGCGCTGGCGGCCGTCGGCCTGGAGGCGGAGGTCGCCGCGATCGGGCAACCGGTCGACCGGATGGTCATCGAGGACGCGAAGAACGCCGTCCTCGCCGAGTTCCCCGAGGCGGCCGGGCGGGTGATGCGGCGCGCCGAGCTGTACGCCGTGCTCCAGCGGCGGCTGGCCGAGCAGGGCGTCGCCGTCCGGTACGGCAAGCGGCTGGTCGGCGTCGAGGAGCGCGCGGACGGCGTCACCGCCCGGTTCGCCGACGGCAGCACGGCGGACGGCGGCCTCCTGATCGGCGCCGACGGCGCCCGCTCCGTGGTCCGCGGGCTGATCGACCCGGCCGCGCCCGGCCCCCGCTACACCGGCCTGATCGGCGTCGGCGGGTACAGCGCGCACCGGTTCGACGGCCCGCGCGGCGCCGGCCTGTCCCTCCACTTCGCCCAGGGGCCGCGGGCGTTCTTCGGCTACTGGGCGCTGCCGGACGGCGCCGGGACCGCCTGGTTCAGCAACATCCCGCAGCCGGAGCAGCTGACCGCGGCGCAGGTCCGGGCGGCGACGCGGGCGGACTGGCTGGCGCTGGCCCGCGCGCGGCACGCCGAGGACCTGCCCGCCCGGGAGGTGCTGGCGGCGGCGGACGAGGAGAGCGTCGAGGTCTTCCCCCGGCTGGAGATCATGCCCTCCGTGCCGCACTGGTACCGCGACCGGATGGTGCTGGTCGGCGACTCGGTGCACGCGCCGTCCAACAGTTCCGGCCAGGGCGTCTCGCTTGCCGTCGAGAGCGCCGTCGAACTGGCCCGCTGCCTGTCCGAACGGCCCGACCCGGCGAGCGCCCTGGCGGCGTACGAGGCGGCCCGGCGGCCGGTGGTGGAGGCCGTCGCGGCCAGGGCGGAGGTGGTGAACGAGCAGAAGGCGGGCGCCGGAGCGTGAGCCGGTCGGGCGGGCCGGGGGCGTGAGCCGGTGGCGCCGGGTGATGCGGGGTGGTGCCGGGTGGTGTGAACGGTGGGGTGGACGGGGGCGGTTCGTGACCGCGGCGTGACCCTGTTCGTCGGGCCGGACAACGCCGTACGGGGGAATTTAGCCGCCCGGCCAATCAAGTGGCCCGGTGGCCAGGAATAGCGTTCGTGCTGTGGTCGGTGCGCAACCCGCGCCGGCAGTCCCCCCGCACTGAACGAAGGAGAGCGTGCGCTCTATGGACGCTGTGACCCAGGTCCCCGCGCCGGTGAACGAGCCGGTCCACAGCTACGCCCCCGGGAGCCCGGAACGGGCCCGTCTGGAGGCCAAGCTGAAGGAGCTGGGCGGCCAGGAGCCGGTCCAGCTGACCATGACGATCAACGGTGAGCGCCGGATGGGCGGCGGCACCGAGATCCACGTCGTCCAGCCGCACAACCACGCGGCTCGGCTCGGCACCCTGCGCAACGCCACCCAGGCCGACGCGCAGGAAGCCATCGACACTGCCCTGGCCGCGGCCCCGGCCTGGCAGGCGCTCTCCTTCGACTCCCGCGCCGCGATCTTCCTCAAGGCCGCCGACCTGCTGGCCGGCCCCTGGCGCGAGACCCTGGCCGCCGCCACCATGCTCGGCCAGTCCAAGACCGCCCAGCAGGCCGAGATCGACACCCCCTGCGAGCTGGTCGACTTCCTGCGCTTCAACGTGCACTTCGCCCGCCAGATCATGGCCGAGCAGCCGATCTCCTCGGACGGCGTGTGGAACCGCAGCGACCACCGCCCGCTGGAGGGCTTCGTCTACGCGATCACCCCCTTCAACTTCACCGCGATCGCCGGCAACCTGCCGACCGCGCCCGCGCTGATGGGCAACGTGGTGCTGTGGAAGCCGTCCCCGACCCAGCAGTTCTCCGCGCACCTGCTGATGCAGCTGCTGGAGGAGGCCGGCCTGCCCAAGGGCGTCATCAACATGGTGACCGGCGACGGCCTGGCCGTCTCCGAGGTCGCGCTCAAGCACCCGGCGCTGGCCGGCATCCACTTCACCGGCTCCACCGCGACCTTCCAGCACCTGTGGCGCGAGGTCGGCAACAACATCTCCGGCTACCGCACCTACCCGCGGATCGTCGGCGAGACCGGCGGCAAGGACTTCCTCGTCGCCCACCCGTCCGCCGACCCGAAGGTCCTCAAGACCGCGATGACCCGCGGCGCCTTCGAGTTCCAGGGCCAGAAGTGCTCGGCGCTGTCGCGGGCCTACGTCCCGGCGTCGATCTGGGCCGGCCTCAAGGACGAGTTCGCCGCCGAGGTCGACGGCCTCACCATGGGCGACGTCACCGACCTGACCAACTTCATGTCGGCCGTCATCGACGAGCGCTCCTTCGCCAAGAACAAGGCCGCGATCGACCGCGCCCAGGCCGACCCGCAGGTCGAGGTCCTCGCCGGCGGCACCTACGACGACTCGGTGGGCTACTTCGTCCGTCCGACCGTCCTCGTCTGCCAGGACCCGTCCAGCGAGTACTTCAAGGACGAGTACTTCGGCCCGATCCTCGCCGTGTACGTCTACGAGGACGAGAAGTACGAGGAGATGCTGGCCCAGATGGAGTCGGTGTCGCCGTACGGCCTGACCGGCTCGATCATCTCCCAGGACCGCGCCGCGGCCCAGGACGCGATGCACAAGCTGCGCTTCGCGGCCGGCAACTTCTACATCAACGACAAGCCGACCGGCGCCGTCGTCGGCCAGCAGCCCTTCGGTGGCGGCCGGGCCTCGGGCACCAACGACAAGGCGGGCGCCAAGCAGAACCTGGCGCGCTGGACCTCCACCCGCTCGGTCAAGGAGACCTTCGTCCCGCCGACGGACTACCGCTACCCGCACATGGGCTGACCAGCCCCTCCGACCAGCAGGCTCCTCCAGTAGCCACCGGTCACCCGCGACGCCCGGTCCCGCAGCCGGGCGCCGCCCGCCGGGGCGGCGGGCCCGTCCGCGCCCAGCGGCACCCTTCTCGGGACGCGCTGCGCGCGGCACCCCCGGTACCGCCGCCCCGGCCCCTCTGCCACCCTTGGAAACACCAGCTCCAGGAGTCACGATGCTCCGTTCCGCCCTTCTCGCGGCCTCCCGGTCCCCGCAGGTCCGCACCGTGGTCGAGAAGTTCCCCCCGACCCACGCGATAGTCGAGCGATTCGTCGCGGGCGACGTCCTCGACGACGCCATCACCGCCACGGACGACCTGATCGCCACCGGCCGCAAGGTCACCCTCGACCACCTCGGCGAGGACACCCAGGACGCCACCCAGGCCGCCGGCACCGCCGAGGCCTACGAGCACCTGCTCAAGGCGCTCAAGGAGACCGGCCTGGCGGCCGGCGCCGAGGTCTCGGTCAAGCTGTCGGCCGTCGGCCAGTTCCTCCCGGTGGACGGCGAGAAGATCGCGCTGGAGAACGCCCGTCGCATCTGCGAGGCCGCCGCCGACGCCGGCACCACGGTGACCCTCGACATGGAGGACCACACCACCACCGACTCCACCCTCGCCATCGCGCGGGAGCTGCGGGCCGACTTCCCGTGGCTGGGCGTCGTGCTCCAGGCCTACCTGCGCCGCACCGAGGCCGACTGCCGCGAGTTCTCCGGCGCCGGTTCGCGCGTGCGCCTGTGCAAGGGCGCCTACAAGGAGCCCGAGTCGGTCGCCTTCCAGGGCAAGCACGAGGTCGACCTCGCGTACGTCCGGGCCCTGAAGGTCCTGATGGCGGGCGAGGGCTACCCGATGATCGCCTCGCACGACCCCAACATGATCAAGATCGCCGGCCAGCTCGCCCAGTGGAACGGCCGCAAGCGGGACTCCTTCGAGTACCAGATGCTGCTCGGCATCCGCCCCGAGGAGCAGCTGCGCCTCGCCGGCGAGGGCAACACCATGCGCGTGTACCTCCCGTACGGCCAGGAGTGGTACGGCTACTTCATGCGCCGCCTCGCGGAGCGCCCGGCCAACCTGACGTTCTTCCTGCGCGCCATGGCCACCCGCGGCTGACCCGCGCGCCCACGAACCGCGGCCCGCACCCCTGACGGGGGGTGCGGGCCGTCCGCGTTCAGAGGAACGGCTTCGTGTCGAGGTCGAAGCCGAACGGCGCGGGGAGAGCGAGCGGTTCCCCGAAGGCGGCCAGGTGGACCTCGGTGTACTCCTCGCGGTGCGGCTTGGGGAGCTCGATGAGGATCTCGCCCTCGATGAGTTCGGACCGCAAGCCTTCGGGTGCGTCCAGGGCCAGGAACAGTTCGAGGAGGATTTCGCTGTCCGTTGTGTTCATGAAGGGCCTCTCGACTGGATGTGTCGAAAGGTACGGGGTGGTGGGCATGGGTGGGGAGGGATGAGCGTGCCGTCACTCGATGGTGTGGGGCCGAAGGTGGGCCTAGGATCTTGCTGCTGGTGAACTGGCTGTTCGAGCCGAGGAGTTGGGGATGCTGAAGGCCTTCGCGGAGCTGTCGACGCCGTTGGTGGCGGATGCGTGCGTGCGGCTCGGGGTGGGGTTGCGGGTGGCGCCGGTGGGGGTGGGGCCGGTGGTGGCCGGGGCCCGGGTGGCGGGGCGGGTGCTGCCGGTGCGGCACTACGGGAGCGTGGACGTGTTCCTGGAGGCGTACGGGGCGGCGCGGGACGGGGACGTGCTGGTGGTCGACAACGGCGGGCGGACCGACGAGGCCTGCATCGGGGACCTCGCGGTGCTGGAGGCGCGGGCCGCCGGGGTGGCCGGGATCGTGGTGTGGGGGCTGCACCGGGACACCCCCGAGCTGCGGGAGATCGGGCTGCCGGTGTTCAGCTACGGGGCGCTGCCGCTCGGCCCGGTACGGCTGGACGACCGCGAGCCGGAGGCGCTGCTGACGGCGAAGTTCGGGCCGCACCCGGTGAGTGCCGGGGACGTGGTGTTCGCCGACCCGGACGGGGTGCTGTTCGTGCCCGGTGACCGGGTCGCGGAGGTGCTGGAGACGGCCGGCGCGATCGCCCGGACCGAGCGCGCCCAGGCCGAGCGGATCGCCGGCGGGGACACGCTGCGCCGGCAGACCTCCTTCGACGAGTACCTGGAGCGGCGCGCCGCCGAGCCGGGGTACAGCTTCCGGCAGCACCTGCGGCGGGTCGGCGGGGCGATCGAGGAGTAGGCGCCGGGGCGGGCGGGCCGTTTCGCGGTCCCGCCCGCCCGCGGGCCGTCGCGGCGGGCGGGCGGGTCAGCCGCCGAGGACGGCGTCCTCGACCAGGGCGGCGGCGTGGGCCTGGCCGGTGGCGTTGGGGTGCACCACGGCGTACCGGAGGGGGAGGACGCTGGTCAGCACGCCGTCGAGCCAGTGGTCGGCGTCGCAGACGCTGTGGCCGGCGCTGGCCGGGTAGAGGTCCACGAAGGCGTCGCCGTGGGCGGCGGCGACCCGGGCGACGAGGGCGTTGAGCGGTTCGACGACCGCGGTGCGGGTCCAGCGGAGGTCCCCGGTGGTGAAGGTGCCGAACTGCAGGACGTTGCCGTACTGGCAGAGCTCGGCGGCCTCGGGGACGAGGTGTGGGTAGCCGACGGTGACGATCCTGGCGGACGGGGCCTTGGCGTGCAGCGCGGTGAGCATCCGGTCGTAGTCGTCGCGCAGCGCGTCGAAGCGGGCGGGCAGGCCCGCGTCGAACTTGTCCTTGCAGGGCGAGCCCTGGCCGAGCTGGAGGGCGCCGAGTTCGATGCAGCTCTTGAGGATCTCGGCGAAGCCGAGGTCGTTGCCGCCGATCCCGACGGTGACCAGGTCGGTGG
Source organism: Kitasatospora sp. NPDC002543 (assembly GCF_053594915.1). Lineage (NCBI taxonomy): Bacteria > Bacillati > Actinomycetota > Actinomycetes > Kitasatosporales > Streptomycetaceae > Kitasatospora > Kitasatospora sp. NPDC002543. Next base: position 67,071 of record NZ_JBSFWR010000025.1, read on the forward strand.
CCGCGTCGACGCTGTCGATCTGTGGCGGGACGGCCGGGTAGGGGCCGTTCGGGTCGGTGCCGAGGGGTGGCAGCGGGCGGCCGAGCGGGCTCTGGGAGTCGGCGTAGACGCCGTCGGTGGTGGCGCCGCTGCAGCTGACGTTGCGCAGGTCGACCAGGGAGCCGAGGTCGCGGCGGATGATCTCGGGGTAGGACTCGACGGTGCGGGCGCAGCCGTCGCGGGGCTCGGTCTCGGCGCCGGTGGCCTCGATGACCCCGGCGGTGTAGGAGTCGCCGAGGGCCGTCCAGCGCAGGGCGCCGGCGCGGTCGCCGGGCCGGGCGGCGGCCTGGACGGTGGTCGGGGTGATCAGCCCGGCGGCGAGCACGGTGGCGGTGCCGACGACGGCGAGGCGGGACAGGGAGTGTGGCACGGCTCTCCTCCTCGGGGTGCGGGGGAGAGTGCGATTCACCCCCCTGAGAGTCAATCGAGTCGGTGCGTGGACGACTTGATGCCTCGGGAGGGTGAATTCGCGGGCGTAGCAGTGACGTCGGGTGTCAGAGGATCGCGGCGGCGGGCTCGATCATCGCCCGCGCGGTCTTGCCCTCGACGTACTCGCCGACGGCCGTCATCTCCCACTCGCCGCCCGGGCGGCGCACCAGCTTGCACATCATCACGCCGGTGTGGGGTTCGGAGTTGGTGAGGTCGAAGCGGACCAGTTCCTCCTCCGTCCGGGCGTCCAGCAGCCGGCAGTAGGCGTCCCGCACATCGGTGAACTTCTGGCCGGAGAAGGAGTTCACGACGAAGACCAGCGCGTGGACCTCGGCCGGCAGGCCCTCCAGGTGGACGGTGATCACCTCGTCGTCGCCGCCCTCGCCGCCGACCAGGTTGTCGCCGGAGTGGGAGATCGCGCCGTTGAAGATGTTCAGCTTCATGAACCAGGCCGTCTCCAGCCGCTTGTGGCGGGCGTCGAAGGCGAGGCAGGAGGCGTCCAGGTCGATGTCCCGGCCGCGGGCGGCGGACTTCCAGCCGAGGGCCATCCGGACGGAGGAGAGGAAGGGCCGGCCGTTCTTGACCAGGGAGACCGAGCTGCCCTTGACCAGGTTGACCCGGCCCTTGTCCAGGGTGATCCGGCCGGGGGCGGCCGGGGCCGGGGGAGCCGCGGGCGGGGTCGGGAGGGTGTTCTGGCCGGTGGCGAGGGCGATCCGCGGGTCGACCGGAGCGGCCGGGGGCGTGGGCGGGGCGGCCGGCGGGGCCGGGAGCTGGACGGTCCGGTCCGGTGAGGCCGGCGGCGCGGCGGGCGCGGCGGGCGCCGGGGCTGGGGCCGGGGTCGGAGCCTGAGCCGGAGCCGGAGCCGGGGAGTCCTCGACGGTGACGCCGAAGTCCGTGGCGATGCCCGCGAGGCCGTCGGCGTAACCCTGGCCGACCGCGCGCACCTTCCAGGCTCCGCCCCGCAGGTAGACCTCGACCACGATGAGCGCGGTCTCCAGGCCCAGCCGGGGCGGGGTGAAGGTGACCAGCACCTCGCCGGTGTCGGCGTCGCGGACGGTGGCGGTGGGCTCCGTCCCGGCGAAGGTCGAGACCTGGTCGGCGGGGCTCGCGGTGACCACGATCTTGGTGATGCCGGCCGGGACGGCCCGGGTGTCGACGGTGATCGCGTCGGGGGTGCCGGCGGTGGCCGGGCGGTGGCTGACGCCGGGGCCGTTCGGGGCGTTGAAGAAGACGAAGTCCTCGTCCGAGCGGACCTTCCCGGCCTCGGTCAGCAGCAGGCCGGAGACGTCCAGCGCCTTGGGCGCGGTAACCTCGACGGTCACTCGCGCGGCGGTCAGCGGTGCGTTGCCGCCTTGGGTCAGGACGGTGGACACGGACTCCTCCTCGGGTGCGGAACGGCGGCCCGGCCGGGGCCGGTTGGGGGCGCCGGGTCGGGTGCTGCCCACAGTAACGAACGAGGGTGCGGGGATGAGCCCGTCCGAATCGCCCTGCGGCCGGATCGTCGGAGGACTGTTACACCCGGCCGTCGGCAGGTCAGCGCGCGGTGGTGCCCGCGATGGTGGCCGCGGTGGCGGTCGGCACGGGGAGCGACGGCTCGGCGGTCGGCGCCGGAGCCGGGCCGAAGCCGCCGAGCGCGGCCACCGCGCGGGGGCGGTCGAGGGCGAAGGCGGAGACGTTCCAGCTCTCCGCCGGGGCCGGCCCGCGCCCCGCGCTGGACGGCTCGGCGGCCGGACGGGCGCCGCGCACGCCGAAGGTGTAGTGGCCGGGCCGGACGTCGGTGCCGGGCGGGGTGGTGAAGCGGTGGACGACGGTGCCGCGCTCCTGCTGGGTGGTCACCACGGCGCCCGGAAGGTCGGTCCAGACGGTGCCGGGCCCGGGGGCCGACTCGCCCGGGGCGAGCCGGAACTCGGCCTGGAACGCGGTGACCGGCTCGGTGACGTCGAGGGTCAGCTGGTGGCGCAGGCCGTCGCGGCCGAGCGGGGAGACCTGGCCGGCGCCGGTCAGCGCGCGGTCGGTGCCCGGGGCGATGCGGTCGGTGCCCGGGGCGATCCGAGGAACGCCCGGGGCGATCCGGGGGCCGCCGGCGGGGGTCGCGGTCGGGGTGCCCGGGTCGCCGCCGGAGTCCGGGAGGGGCATGGCGGGCGGCGGTGCCGGGCGGGCCGGCCCGGCGGCCCCCAGCCCGGGCACGGCCGACCCGGGGGTGGGCTGCGGGCGGTCGGAGCCGGCCGGGGCGTAGGGCTGCTTGGCCTCGGCGGGCGGGGTGGACACGGAGGGGGAGGGCGAGGGGCCGGCGGCGGCCGGGGCGCCGGCCTCGGTGCCGGTGAGCTGGGTGCCGGGGGCCGGGGCGTCCTGCCCGGCCGAGGCCTGGCCGCCGGTCTGGGGCATGCCCGGGCCCGCCGGGTGGAACGCGGGTGGGCTGACGGCGACCGGCGCCGGCCCGGAGGGGCGGGAGGAGGGGTGCGTGGACGGGTGCGTCGAGGGCCGGCCGCCCAGGGGGCGTCCGGCGGAGGGGGCGGGCGACGGGCCGTCGGTCGGGGTCTGCGCGGAGATCGCCTCGGCCTCGTCGGTGGCGCCCGGGGTGGGCGGCGGGGTGGTGCCGACCCGTGCGACGCCGGCCCGGCGGCCGATCCCCTGCTGCTCGTTCAGCAGCAGGGTGGTGGCGATGCTGATGCCGACCACGGTGGACATCGCCATCGCGGCACCGGAGAAACGCACGGTGGGCAGCCGGAACAGGCCGCCGAACGGGCGCGCCCGCCCGTGCCGCCCCTGTCGTGCGGGCTCGTGCCGCACGTCCCGCGCGGTGTCCTCGCGCCCAGCCAACGGACCCCTCCCTCCCCGAAGCCGCCGTCGCGTCGCCGTATTCTCCCACGCGTCGCCGCCGGGCCCGGTCCCGGCCGTCGAGGGCCGGTTCCGCGCGGGCCCGCACGGGGGAGGGGGCGAGCGTACCAGCGGGTGACCGCGTTCCGGTCGGTCCTGATCAACTTCACGGAAACCCTTTCCATGCAAGGAAGTTGACGTTCCGTCTGACAAGCGCGGTAAGGGGCTGTTGCCCCGGACGGGGGTTATTGCAACCCCCTTGCAACCCTTGCCCGCCGGGTGCGGCGTGACGCAGGCTGAGGGCATCCCACGCCGTCCCGGAGAGACCGTCATGTCGCTCGACCCGCTGTCCGCAGCCTCCAGTGCACCCCTCGCCGCCACCCCCACGGGCGGCGATGGGGACGGCTCCACCGCCGCTCCGGCGGCGGTGGAGGAGGTGCTGACGCTGCGGATCTCGCTGGGCGAGGAGGTGGTCGGCGAGGTGCGCACCCGGTTCCGGTTCACCGCCGAGCGCCCGTACGAGGTGCTGCTGACCTTCCACCTCGGGCGGCCGGACGAGGCGGACTGGGTGTTCTCGCGCGAACTGCTGCGCGACGGCCTGCGCGCGCTGAGCGGCCAGGGCGACGTCAAGCTGTGGCCGGCGTACTGCCCCTGCCACGGCGCGACGCTGCACCTGGCGCTCGAATCCCCGCACGGCAGCGCGCTGTTGGAGGCCTCCAAGCCCCGGGTGCAGGCCTGGCTCGACCGCACCTACGCGCTGGTCTCCGAGCACCAGGAGCGCCGCTGCGGCCCCACTGACGCGGAGCTGGCCGCGCTGCTCGCGAAGGGCTGAGGGCCGCCGGGGGGGGGGCGAGCCGGCGCCCCGGCGTCAACGGTGCCCCGGCGTCAGTGACGCCCCGCCGTCAGCGACGCCCCGGCGACTCGGCGGCGCACGGCGGCGGGAAGCCCGGCGCGCCGGGCAGCCGGGCCGTCCCCGCGTCCAGCGCGGCCCGCAGCCGCCGGACGGCCGGGGCCGAGGAGGCGGGCAGCAGGTCGTACGGGTCGTCCGGCCCGTCCACCGTGACCAGCACCGACTCGGCGATCCGGTACGGCCGGTGGGCCAGCAGCCCGCCCAGGTAGCGGCGCAGCCTGGACAGCTCGGCGCGGACCGTCACCGTCCGGCCCGCGTCGCCGAACAGCGCCTCGGCGAGCTGGGCGGCGGTGCTGCCCTCGCGGCCGGTGGCGAGCAGGAGCAGCAGTTCGGCGTGGCGCGGGCTGAGCGGGTGCGACCAGCTTCCGGCCGCGCCCCGGACGGACAGCTCGGGGCGGTCCGGGCGGCGCAGGTCGAGCCGCAGCCGGGCGCCCTCGGCCTGTTCGGCTCCCACCGTGCCGGAGCCGTCCTCCTCGGGCGGCCGGACCGGGCGCACCAGCCAGCCGTCGGCGAGCGGCTCCAGCGCGCACTCGCCGAGGCCCGGCACCCAGTGCACGGCGGCCGGGGCCCAGCCCTCGCTGGGCACCCGCAGTCTGCTGGGCGGCGGCAGCCCGGCCGCGGCGGCGGTCCAGCCGGCCGCGTCCACCACCAGGGCCGGGCCGCCGAGCCGGGCGAGCAGCGGGGCGGCCAGGGCGCGCAGCTGGTGCAGCGCCTCCAGCCGGTGGGCGCGCAGCTCGGTCTCGGCGAGCCGGGCGGCGGTGGCGGTGAGCTGGAGCAGGTACGGGCGGACGCTGTGCGCGGGGCCGCTGAGGTTGATGGCGCCGACCAGCTGTCCGGTGCCCGGGTCGCGCACCGGTGCGGCCACGCAGGTCCAGGAGTGGTGGCTGCGCAGGTAGTGCTCGGCGGAGTGGACGAGCATCGGGCGCCGGGTGCGCAGCGCGACCGCGATCCCGTTGGTGCCGACGCTCTCCTCGATCCAGCGGGCGCCGGTGGTGAAGCCGATCCGGTCGGCGCTGCGGCGCAGGCCGCGCTCGCCCTCCTGCCAGAGCACGTGGCCCTCGGCGTCGGCGACGGCCAGCAGCAGCGGGGGCGCGCCGCCGGCTTCCAGCAGGGTCTCGCGCAGCACCGGCAGGACGGTGTCCAGCCCGCTGGTGCGGCGGCGCTGTTCGATCTCGCCGGGGCCGAGCAGGACGGCGGCGGCGCCGGTGTCGGGGTCGAGGCCGAGGCGGCGCAGCCGGGCCCAGGAGTCGCCGATCTCGGGGCGGGGGTCGAGCGGGCCGGGACCGCCGGCCCCTTCGGCGGGGGCGGTCAGTTCCCGGGCGGCCGCGTCGGCGAGGGTGCGGTCGTGGACCTTGGCCAGTTCCGTCGCGGTGGGCGGGGTGCGGCGCTCGGGCCGTCGGGACTGCCGTCCGGTCTGCCGCACTCGCTTCGCTCCTCGCCACCGTTCGAGGACGCGTCGGGGCCGACGCGCTGACGAAAGCGTACGGGGGCGGTGGGCCGCTGGGGACGGGGTCCGGCAAGTCCGCGTACCGGGCGGTACGGAACGCGGCCCCGTCCGCGGGGCCCGTTGCCGTCCGGTCGCGCCGGGACCGGACCTCGCCGGAGCGGGACCGGACCCGGACGGCGCGGGACCGGACCCGGACGGCGCGGGACCGGACCCGGACGGCGCGGGACCGCCCCCCGTCGGGGTCAGTGCCGCGGGCCGGAGCCCTGCTGGGCCGCCTCCACGGTGTGGTGCAGGTCGGCGGTGGCCTCCAGGGTGGCGCCGGTGCTCAGGGCGAGGCAGGCGGCCAGGGCCACGGCGGCGGCGCGCAGCCAGGTGCCGGAGGAGGCGGCCGGGCGGGGCTGGAGCAGCGCGGCGACCCGGCGCGGGACCGGGCCGGAGTGGGCGGCGGCGACCGTCCGGGGGCGGGCCGGCCAGGGGGAACGGCTCGCGGCCAGGGCGGCCCGGCCGACGGCGCGGGCGGTGACGGCGCGGTCGCCGACCCGGGCCGCGGCGACCTCGTCGGCCCAGCGCTCCAGGTGGTACCCGAGGGGGGTGCGCAGCGGGCGGAGGGCCGGGTGGACGTGGGCGGCGTGTTCGGCGAGGGCGAGGAAGAGGTGGTGGCGGGCGGCCAGGTGGGCCCGTTCGTGGGCGAGCAGGGCGGAGCGTTCGGGGCCGCTGAGGGCGCGCAGCATGCCGGAGGTGACCACGATCCGGCCGGGCTCGCCCGGTCGGCCGGGGCGGCCCAGGCGGCCTGGCAGGGCGAAGGCGTCGGCGCACTCGTCGTCCAGGACGGTGAGCGGGTGGTCCGCGGGCCGCAGCAGGGTGGCGGGCCGCAGCAGGCCGACGCGCCGGAGGAGGGCGGTCGGCCAGGCCGAGGGGCGTGACCGGCGCACGGAGGCGCTCGGGGGGCGCATGTCCGGATGCTGGGCAGAGGAGGGGGCGCGGCCCGGTCGGCGGGCGCCCGGCCTGTCGGCGGGGTGGCCGTCGGCGAGACCGGGGGAGGGCTCCGCGTGGTGTCCGTGGCCCGGGAGCGCGGCCCGGGCGGTGCGCAGCTCCCGCAGCCGCCGGCCGGCGGTGCGCACCGCCAGCGCGATGAGCGCGAGGAGTGCGAGGGCCGCCAGCGAGGCCGCGAACGGCGCGTCGGGCGCGGCCGAGGTGAGCCAGGGCAGCGAGAGGTGGCCGAGGGCGGCGACCGGCGGGAGCTGGAGCAGGCCGGCGGTGGCCAGCAGGCCGAGCGAGCAGACGGTGCCGCCGGCCAGGACGGCGGAGCTGCCGGCCAGCATCCAGGCGGCGGCCCGCGGCGGCAGCGCCTCGGCGAGGCGGCGGGCCAGCGGGGCGGCGAGGAAGGGCAGCAGCAGGGGGACCCAGACGGCGAGCATCATCGGCCGGCCGCTCCCGGTAGGTCCCGCCCGGTCGGGTCCGCGTCCGGGGCGCCGTCGCCGAGGAGGTCGCGCAGCAGCTGCTCGTCCTCGGCGGAGAGGTCGGAGACGAAGCGGGCCAGCACGGTGGAGCGGTCGGCCTCGCGGCCGAGTTCGGTGTGCATCCGGCGGGCGGCGAGCCCCGCGGTGTCGTGGACGGTCGGGGTGTAGGCGTAGGCCCGGCCGGCCCGGGTGCGCTCGACCGTCCCCTTGTCGAACAGCCGGGCCAGGATCGTCGCGATGGTGGTGCGGGCGAGGTCCCCGCCGAGCGCGGCCTGGACGTCCTGCGGCGTCATCGGCTGCCGGGCGGACCAGAGGGCGGCCAGCACCTCGGCCTCCAGCTCCCCGGCGGGCCGGCGGGCGGACGGTACGTCGGGCATGGCGGCGCTTCCTCCAAGTTTCGTCTACAGTCATGTAGACCGTCTACGTCACTGTAGACGGTCGGGCGGGTTCCGGTGCGAACCGCCCTCCAACGTACGGGAGGTCCGTCGCCCTTGCTCCAGTTCCTCGCGGATCCGGCCGCTCACCTCGCGGTGAACCCGCTGGACGCGTCCTCGCTGCTCGCCGCGTTCGGCGCGCTCGGCATCGCCGCGGTGCTGTTCGCCGAGACCGGACTGCTGGTGGGCTTCTTCCTGCCCGGCGACTCGCTGCTGTTCACCGCCGGCCTGCTCTGCGTGCCCGGCGCCACCAAGGGGCCGCAGCTGGAGCTGTGGCAGGTGCTGCCCGCCGCCCTGGTCGGCGCGATCGGCGGGGCCCAGGTCGGCTACCTGATCGGCCGGCGCGGCGGCCGGGCGCTGCTCGCCCGGACCAGGCGCAAGAGCCTGCTGGAGGGCGTGGCGCGGGCCGAGGAACTGCTCGCCAGGTACGGCCACGGCAAGGCGATCGTGCTCGCCCGGTTCATCCCGGTGGTCCGAACGGTGCTGAATCCGCTCTGCGGCGTACTCGAAGTGCCGGTCCGCTCGTTCACCCTGTGGCAGGTGGCCGGAGGCGTGGTCTGGACGGTCGGCGTGGTGTTCGCCGGGTACGGGCTCGGATCGTCGATCCCCGGCATCGACCGATATCTGCTGCCGATCATCGGTCTGGTAGTAGTTGTCTCCGTGCTCCCCATTGTTCTCGAACTGTTCCGTGCCCGTAAGGCGCGACGTCACGGAGGTGACATGTGACTGCCTCCCGGGCGCTCGCCGTGTACGACGGCAGCGGAATCGACGGCGGCCTGTACACCCGCGTCAACGGCTGGGCGCAGTCGGCGCCGCACTGGCTGGACGAGCTGATCAAGGTCTGGTCGGCGCTCGGCCTCGGGCTGTTCGCGGTCTTCATGCTCTACGCCTGGTGGCGGGCGCGCGGCGCGGACTCGGCCGTGATGGCCCGGGTGCTCGCCTCGCCGGTGATCGTGGTCGTCGCGTACGCCGTCAACTCGGTGTTCAAGGGCATGGTCGAGGAGATCCGGCCGTGCGCGCAGATCCCCGGCAGCGTCGCACTGGAGACCTGCCCGGGCACCGGGGACTGGTCCTTCCCGAGCAACCACTCGGTGATCGCCTTCGCCGCCGCTGCCGCGCTCTGGTTCGTCGACCGGCGGCTCGGCTGGGTGGCCGGCCTGTTCGCGGTGCTGATGGCCGCCTCCCGGGTCTGGGTCGGCGTGCACTACCCGCACGACGTGGCGGTCGGCGCGCTGGTCGGCCTGCTGGTCGCGGTGGTGCTGGCGCCGCTCGCCGGGCGCTGCGGTCCGCTGGTGGACCGGATGCGGGCGAGCGCGCTGCGGCCGCTGCTCGGGCCCGGGCGGCCGCAGCCGCTGGTGAACCACGGCCATTCGGCGTACCGGGCGCAGGGGCACTGACCCCGGCCGGCCCGCGGCCGGTCCCCGTTTGCGCGGTTTCGCGGCCAAGGCGCTCCCCAGTCCTGTCCGCCCCGCCCCTTGTCCGGTTTCGGACGACGGGTGGAGCATGTGAGCCGGGCGTGGAGCCTCCTCCGGGAGGCGCCCGCCCGGCTCAGTCGTGCTCGGGCGCGCGGGCGCCGGGCGTGCCAGTGGAGGGAGTGCCGAATGCCGTACCGACTCGACATCACGCAGGGGGACTGGCCGGGCGACCTGCTGCACAAGGGCGTGGAGGGGCTGCTCGCCGAGGCCATGGTGCTCACCCTCGCCACCGCGGGCCACGAGCACGGCCCGCACGCCAATCTGGCCTTCTTCGCCCACGACGACGACCTCGTCCTCTACTTCGTCAGCGAGCGGTCCACCCGGCACAGCCACCACCTGGCGGAGGAGGCCCGGGCCGCCGCCACCGTCTTCCTGCCGCCGCCGGTGTTCGGCGAGCAGCTGCGCGGCCTCCAGCTGTCCGGCAGCGCGAGCGAGGCCTGGGGGCGGCAGGCCGAGGCGGCGCTGGCCGCCTACCAGGGGCGCTACCCGGCCTTCGCGCAGGACGGGGAGACCCGGCGGCAGTTCCTCACCGGCGGCGGGGCGGCGGCGCTGTACCGCTTCCAGGTGGAGGAGCTGACGGCGGTGGACGAGCCGAACTTCGGGCGGCGCAACTACCTGCGGGCGCGGGTGGTGCGGTCGTAGCGTCGGGGCCCACGGAGTGGGTTGTCTGTACAACTTCCCAGGTGGTTCATCTTCGGGACGGACCTCGTACGCCCCTCGGACACCTGGGCGCATCAGCCTGGACGCATGAGAGTCATCGTCGTAGGAGCAGGCGTGCTCGGCACCATGCACGCCTGGCAGGCCGTCGAGCGCGGTCACGAGGTCGTCCACCTGGAGCGCGAGGCGGAGGCCCGCGGCGCCTCGGTGCGCAACTTCGGCCTGGTCTGGGTCAGCGGCCGGGCGCAGGGCGAGGAACTGGACACCGCGCTGCGGGCCCGCGAGCTGTGGGAGTCCATCGGCTCCCGCGTCCCGGACCTCGGCTTCCGCGCCAACGGATCGCTCACCGCGATCCGCACCGAGGCCGAACTCGCCGTCGCCGAGCAGGCGCTGACCCTGCCGGACGCCGCCTCCCGCGGCTACCGGCTGCTCGACCCGGCGGAGACCCGCGCCGTCAACCCGGCCCTGCGCGGCAAGCTGCTCGGCGCCCTGTGGTGCGAGCGCGACGCCGCCGTCGAACCCCGCACCGCCCAGCCCGCGCTGCGCGCGTACCTGGAGTCCACCGGCCGGTACACCTTCCTGCCCGGGCGCGAGGTGCGCGAGGTCGTCGGCGAGAACGCCGTCCGCGACGACCACGGCGACGTCCACACCGGCGACCTGGTGATCCTCTGCACCGGCGCCTGGCTCGGCGGCCTGGTCCGCGAGCTCGCCCCCGCCCTGCCGGTCCGCCGGGTGCGGCTCCAGATGATGCAGACCGACCCGCTCGGCGAGGCCCTGACCACCTCCGTCGCCGACGGCGACAGCTTCCGCTACTACCCCGCCTTCGCCGGCACCGCCCTGGACCGGCTGCGCGAGACCCAGCCGCAGCCGCCGGTCGCCGCCGAGCACAAGATGCAGCTGCTGATGGTCCAGCGCCGTGACGGCGGCCTGACCATCGGCGACACCCACGAGTACGACCAGCCGTTCGGCTTCGACGTGGTCGAGGACCCGTACGACCACCTCGTGGGCGTCGTCGAGGAGCTGCTCGGCCGCCCGATGCCGCGGATCCGCCGCCGCTGGGCCGGGGTGTACGCGCAGTGCGTCGACTCCACCCGGGTCGTCCACCGCGAGCGCGTGCGCGACGGCGTCTGGCTGGTCACCGGCCCCGGCGGCCGCGGCATGACCTGCTCGCCCGCCATCGCCGAGACCACCGCCGAACTCGCCAACCTGTAAGGAACGTTGTCATGACGAACGACATCCGCCTGGTCGTGCTGGACATGGCCGGCACCACCGTGGCCGACGACGGCCTGGTCGAGCAGGCCTTCACCGCGGCCGCCGCGAAGCTCGGCGTCGAGGCCGGCAGCCCGGAGTTCGACCCGATGCTGGCCCACGTCCGGGCCACCATGGGCGAGTCCAAGATCTCCGTCTTCCGGCACCTGTTCGGCGAGGAGGAGAAGGCCCAGCTGGCCAACGCCGCCTTCGAGGCCGCCTACGACGACCTGGTCGGCGCCGGCCACTGCGCCGCCCTGCCCGGCGCCGCCGAGGCGATCGCCGAACTGCGCGGCCAGGGCCGCACGGTGGTCCTCACCACCGGCTTCTCCCGGACCACCCAGGACCGCATCCTGGACGCCCTCGGCTGGCAGTCCGTCGCCGACCTGACCCTCTGCCCCGCCGAGGCCGGGCGCGGCCGCCCGTACCCCGACATGGTGCTCACCGCCCTGCTGCGCACCGGCACCGATTCGGTCCGCCAGATCGCCGTGGCCGGTGACACCGGCTACGACATGCTGACCGGCACCCGGGCCGGCGCCTCGATCGTCGCCGGCGTCCTCACCGGCGCCCACGACGAGGCCCGCCTGCGGGCCGACGGCGCCACCCACGTCCTCGGCTCGATCGCCGAACTGCCCGCCCTGCTGGGCTGACCGTCCGTCTCCCGCCCCGGATGCCCGGGGCGGGAGACGGACGGCTCAGGCGGACGACTCCTTCGGCCGGCGCACCGACCAGAGCACGGTGCCGTCGATCAGGACGTTGCAGCCGAGGAACGCCAGCAGGTAGGCGGAGGAGTCGGCCTCGCCGGGGAGCTTGGGGGCGACCCGCCCGGCCGGGTCCATCCGGACGGTGATCACCTGGCCGCGCTCGAACCGCGGGGAGTTCTCCGTGAGCGGGCCGCCCGGCACGTCGTCGTTCAGCTCCGTGGAGGCCAGGCTGTACGCCCGCCCGGTGCCGTGGAGCGCGTCGGTGACCTTCTCGTCGACGACCACGGCCCGCACGGTCCGCCCCGAACCCAGGATCAGGTTCGCCCAGGCCTCGGTGCCGGCCAGGTACGCGACGAAGCCGACGGCGGAGATGCCCATGCCCCAGGCGACCATGCTCTTCTGGAACCTGGGGTTGCTGTCGGCGTCGCGGCGCACGGCGAACGCGTACAGCACGACCAGGGGGTGAGCGAGCCCCACCACCGCGGCGAGGAACGAGTTGACGTAGACGTCCAGCGCGATGACGCCGACGAGCACCGCCGTGGTGACGGCGATGAGGGCCAGGGCCCCGCCGAGTCGGCGGGACCCGCTCTGGATGCCCTGGTCGGGCTGGGCGATCGTCACCCGAAGGCCTTCCGGATGTTGTCCTGCCGCTCGGGCGGCAGGGCGTTCGATGTCTCGTTCAGCGGGGGGTGGAAGGAGATCCCGCTGATGGCGGCTCCCACCAGGACCGACCAGCCGTCCCAGTAGTCCAGGTGCCGGGTGGAGAAGACGACGGCGAGCACGTGGGGGCTCCACGGGTGCGCGAACAGGGCCTCCAGCTGCCGGACGGTGGTGACGCCCGATCCCGGCAGGCCGTAGGCCGTCCCGGACACGGGTACGGCCAGGTCGCGGACGGTCACGGCGGCCCGGCCGAGCGGGAAGTCGAGGACCTCGACGTCGGCGTCCGGCCAGGCGGTCGCGAGCTCCCGGGCGACGCGCTGGGGGTAGCCGCCCGGGACGCCCTGCTCCTGCTCGCGCAGGTACAGGCTGAACACGCCCTGGACGATCTCGCCCTCCTCGGTCTGCACCAGGCAGTTGGAGACGTGCACGGCCCCCTCGCGCAGCTGCGCCTGGAGGGCGAGTTCGGCGGAGACGGCGATGCCGAGCTTCTGCTCCGGACCGGCGCCGGTGAGTCCGTCGAGCCCGTCCACGATCCGGCTCATCCGGTCGCCCGGGTCCTCGGACAGGTCGATGTCCGTGAACCCCTCGGGCAGGGAGAGCCAGAAGGACGGCGCGGTCGTGTCAGTCATGTCCCACTCCCCAGACACCGGTGACGATCGCGCTGCCGCCGCCGAGCAGCGCGGGCAGGATCCGGCCCTTGCCGCTGCCGCCGATGGCGCCGCCGGCACCGTTGAGCGCGGTGCCGCCGCCGGTGGTGTAGTTGACCGCGGCGCTCAGGCCCGGGCTCGGGTCGTCGGTGAAGAGGCCGGCGGCGGTGGGGGCGGTCAGCGCGACCCCGCCGGCCGCCTGCACGCCGTCGGAGACGTTCATCGCGGCGGCCTTGGAGAGCCCGAGCTTCATGGCGGGCTTCTCGATCGCCGTGGTGAAGACCGGGTTGGCCGGATCCATCGCCCGGGCGGCGACGCGGATCTCCTTGGCCCCGGCGCTCACGGCCTTGGCCCCGCCTTCGGCGGCGCGGGCGCCCCTGAACGCGGTGACCCCGCCCTTGAGGAGGGCGCCTCCGGGGAGGGCCCCGAGGAGGTCGCCGGCCAGGGTGAGGTCGTTGCCGAGGTTCGCCATGCTGGTCGGTATCAGTCCCTTGATGCCGTACTGCTTGGCGTGCAGGCCCGCCGCGCCGACGCTCAGCAGGATGGCGGGCAGGGCGAACGCGGGGCAGAAGACGGCCGCGACGCCGCAGATGCCGGATGCCACCGTCAGCAGGTCGCCGCCGTGGTTCTTGAACCAGTTGCCGATCTTGCTGAGCATGCCCGGCTCCGGCGGGGCCTTGCTGTCGGCGGCCTTGCGGACGGCCTCGGCCGTCTTCCGGGCGTCCGACCTGTGGGTCCCGGCGAGCTCGTGGGCCTGCTTCCGGAGGCCGGCCAGCTCGTTGGAGGCGCTGGTGAGCAGGGAGGCGGCGGAGTCCAGGTGGTTCTTCGCCGTGTTGTAGCGCTGCTCGGCGGCGGCGAGGGCGGCGTCGTCGGGGTAGGAGCGGCCGGCCAGTCGGAGGTCGGGTGCGGCGGCCGCGGCGCTGTGGGCCTTGTCCGCCTCGTCCTTCCTCTTCTTGGCGGCGACCGCGGAGGCGGCCAACTCGGCGGCCTTGGGCTGGTGTTCGGTCAGCGCCTTGTACCAGACGTCGAGCGCCGTGTAGGCCGAGGTGATCGAGTCGGCGGCGTCCTGGAGGTAGCCGGGGAGCTTGCCGAACTGCTCGGCGAACTTCTTGGCGGCCTCACCCGTCCACTGGCCCTCGTTGGCGGAGATCTGGGAGAGCGTGGTGTGCACGCCGGTCAGGTGTTGGCCGACCCGGCGCAGGCCGGTGCTGAGCGCGGTGACGGCGGCGGAGTCGCCGGGGGTGGGGTTGAAGCCGAGGCCGGACCAGTCGGGCGCCGGAGGCGTGGGGGTGCTCACGACTGCCCCGCCGGGGCGAGGACCTTGACGATGCTCTGCTCGGTGCCGTCGTAGTTCTTCTGCACCTGCTCAAGGCCCTCGTCCAGGGCCTTGACGCACTCGCGGACCTTCTTCAGGCCGAACTGCCACTTGTCCTTGAAGTGCCCGCAGGCCTCGTCCAGGAAGTCGAAGCCGGTGCCGGTGTGGCCGGCCGCCTCGAAGGCCTTGAGGCCCTGGTCGAGTTCGTCGGCACAGCCTTTGAGGTCTTGGGCCAGTTTTGCGAGGAATTCGGTACTGACTTTGAAGTCGGACACTTTCGCCCCCCGATGCGTCGAATGTCGGACCGGGCGAGCATAGCTCCGGCCGACGGGGGAGAGATCGTCACGGCCGGAATCGGAGGCGGTCGTTACGGGACTTTTACGGGCCGTCGACGCCTTCTTGACGTCGGCGGCCCAGATCCGAGGCGTATGCGTACGGTCGTTCTCAGCGGCGCCAGAAGCCGCGCTTCTTCGGGGTGACGAGCCGCACCACGGCCGCGACGAAGAGTTCGGCGACGGGGGAGGGCCCCTGCCCGTGGTTGAGGTGGCTCTCGGCGGTCCACTCGCCGAGGACGGTGCCGGGGCTGCCGTCGAGGGGGCTGAACGCGTGCTCCAGGGTCACGTAGCGGACGGTCCTGGAGCCCTGGGGCTGGACGGCGGCGACGAAGTGGGCCTCGGTGGCGCCGACCGGGGTGGGCAGGGTGACCAACAGCATGTGGTGGCCGTCGACCGACAGGTGGCGGCAGTCGAGGCCGTGGCCGGGCAGGCGGTCCTCGGGCGGCAGGGTGCCGCCGAGGTCCTCCCAGATCTGGGTGACGACGGGCAGCAGGCTGCCGCCGTCCGGGGTCGGGGTGGCCACGCGCGGGCCGAACTCCAGCACCTGGCGGGCCAGCTCGCGGTGGACGAAGCGGTAGTGGTGTGGCCGGGGGTCCGTCATGGGGGACACCGTAGCGAAGCCGCCGGGGCGGGAGGTCGGCGCGTCCGACTTCCCGCCCCGGCAAGCGAGTTGGCCAGCATTGTTCTATCTGACTGAACGTCAGGAATCGGTTCCGCTCAGGAGTGTCCGCCCTTGAGGTTGAGCACGACCACCCCGACGATCACCAGTGCTATCCCCAGCCACTGGAGCCGTCCGAGCGACTCGCCGAAGGCGACCACGCCGATCCCGGCGACCGCCGCGGTGCCGGCGCCGGACCAGACCGCGTACGCGACCGAGACCGGTATGTGCTTGAGCGCGCGGCCGAGCAACAGGAAGGAGAGGGCGTAGCCGATGCCGACGCCGAGGCTCGGCCAGAGCCGGGTGAACCCCTCGGTGAGCTTGAGGCAGCTGGTGGCGCAGACCTCACTGATGATGGCCAGGGCGAGCAGGAGATAGGGCATGTCAGGGTCGAACCGCGCCGGCCCCCGCGAGCTTCCCGAGCAGGGCGAGGTCGGCCTGCTCCAGGCTGGCGAGCAGGGTGATCCGCTCGCCCTCGGGCATCGGCACGGCGGTGGAGGGCACGGCGAGCACGGCGCAGCCGGCCGCGGTGGCGGAGGCGACCCCGGTCGGGGTGTCCTCGACGGCGAGGCAGGCGGCCGGGTCCAGTCCGAGCCGCTCGGCGGCGGCGAGGTACGGGTCGGGCGCGGGCTTGGTGCGCGCCGTCTCCTCGGCGGCCAGGGTGACGGCGAACCAGTCCCGGCCGATGGCGGACAGCACCAGGTCCACCACCCGGCGGGGGGAGGCGGAGACCAGCGCGGTCGGCACCCCGGCGTCGCGCAGCGCGGCCAGCAGGGCGAGCGCGCCGGGGCGCGGCACCGTCTCGGCGGCGACCTTGGCGGCGAAGGACTCGCCCAGCCGGGCGGCGAGTTCGGCCTCGCCGAGGGCGGTGCCGCTGACCCGGTGGAGGTGGGCGGCGGTGTGCTCGATGGCCTGGCCGAGCACCTCGGGGGCGTCCTCGTCGGTGAGCGGGCGGTCCAGTTCCTCGGC
Source organism: Kitasatospora sp. NPDC002543 (assembly GCF_053594915.1). Lineage (NCBI taxonomy): Bacteria > Bacillati > Actinomycetota > Actinomycetes > Kitasatosporales > Streptomycetaceae > Kitasatospora > Kitasatospora sp. NPDC002543. The sequence goes on from NZ_JBSFWR010000025.1 coordinate 83,275, forward strand.
GAGTTCGGCGGCGGCCCGCCACCACAGCTGCTCGGTGTCGACCAGGGTGCCGTCCATGTCGAACAGGACGGCGGCGGGCAGGGCGGTGGCCGGGAGGGCGGTGGCCGGGAGGGCGGTGGTCGGGAGGGCGGCGGGGCTCGCGGGCGGGTCGGTGGCGGGTCCGGGGGCCTCGGGGCGGGCGGAGTTCTCGGGCAGGACGGAGTCAGGCATGGCGGTACCTTCGGTGGTTCTTCCGGTGGTTCTTCGGTGCTCCGCGGGGCGGAGGGGGAGGTACGAGGCTCTCAGGCGGAGCGGCGGTCCACCAGGACCGGGCGCTCCGGCAGGGTGAGCGCGGCCCGGGCGCCGGCCGGCAGCGCGGCGGCGGCCTCGGTGGGCAGGTCGGCCTTGACCTCGGTGCCGTCGTCCAGCCGGACGGTGAGCCGGGTGACGGCGCCCAGGAAGGAGGCGGTGACCACCAGCGCGGGCCCGTCCTCGGCCGGGGTCAGGGTGACGTTCTCGGGGCGGACCAGCACCTGGAGCTCGCCGTCGGCCGGGACCACGCCGTCCACCGCGTGGCGGCGGCCGAGCACCTCGACGCCGTCCGAGGTGCGGGTGCACGGGATGCGGCTCATGGTGCCGACGAACTCGGCGACGAAGGCGGTGGCCGGCCGGCCGTACAGCTCGGACGGGGTGGCGCACTGCTCCAGCTTCCCGGCCCGCAGCACCGCGACCCGGTCGGCCATCGAGAGCGCCTCCTCCTGGTCGTGGGTGACGAACAGGGTGGTGATGCCCAGCTCCTGCTGGAGCCGGCGGATCTCGTCACGCAGCTGGAGGCGGACCTTGGCGTCCAGCGCGGACAGCGGCTCGTCCAGCAGCAGGACGCGCGGCTGGAGGGCGAGCGCGCGGGCGAGCGCGATGCGCTGCTGCTGGCCGCCGGACATCTGGTGCGGGTAGTGGTCGGCGCGGTGCGGCAGTCCGACCAGCTCCAGCAGCTCCTGGGCCCGCTTGCGGCGCTCGGCCTTGCCGGTGCCGCGCATCCGCAGCCCGAAGGCGACGTTGTCCAGGGCGGTCAGGTGCGGGAAGAGGCTGTAGGACTGGAACACCATGCCCGCGTCGCGCTTGTGCGCGGGGATCGCGGTGATGTCCTGGCCGTCGACCAGCACCTCGCCGGAGTCGTGCTGCTCGAAGCCGGCCAGGATGCGCAGCGCGGTGGTCTTGCCGCAGCCGGACGGGCCGAGCAGGGCGAGCAGTTCGCCCGGCCGGACGGTGAGGTCCAGGCCGTCGAGGGCGGTGGTGGCGCCGAACGCGCGGCGCAGGGAGCGGAATTCGACGGTGGCGCTGCCGGGGGAGAGCGAGGCGCCGGTGGCGATGGCGGTGGCCGTGGTCATGACTGGTGACTCCGGGGGGTTTCAGGAGGTGGCGGTCTTGGCGCGGCGCTCGCGCCCGGCGGTGGCCAGCAGGAGCAGCAGCAGCCAGGTGAGCAGCAGGCTCAGGATGGAGACCGCGACCGACATGTGGGCCTGGCTGTTGCCGACCGAGTAGATCCAGACCGGGAAGGGCTGGAAGCCGAGGATCGAGGCGGTGGTGAACTCGCCGAGGACCAGGGCCAGGGTGAGGAAGGAGGCGTTCAGCAGCGCCCCGCGCAGGTTGGGCAGGACGACCGTGAACACCGCGCGCGGCCAGCTCGCCCCGCAGTTGCGGGCGGCCTCGACCAGGGTGCGCACGTCCATCGAGCGCAGGCCGGCGTCCAGGGCGCGGTAGGCGAGCGGCAGGGCCATCAGCACGTAGGCGATGACCAGCACCAGCGGGAAGTCCGGGTCCTGGATGAACACGAAGGTCTGGAAGAACGGGGTGTCCATCAGGTAGTCCGGGCCCCAGCGGAGCACGCCGATCAGGCCGGCGGTCAGGGCGACCGGCGGGACGACCAGCGGCAGGGTGCAGAGCACGTCGATGACCGGGCGCAGCTTCGGCGAGCCGAGCCGGACGGAGATCAGCGCCGGGACGAGCAGGAGCAGCAGCACCACGACGGTGACGACGGCCAGGCCGAGGGTCAGCCAGAGGCTGTCCAGGAAGCCGGGGGCGGAGAGCAGGCCGGTGTAGGCCGAGAAGGAGATGCCCTGCGGGTCGTCGATCGAGAACCAGAAGGAGGCCGCGAGCGGGACGACGAAGTAGACGCCGGCGAGCAGCAGCACGGCTCCGCGCCACCAGCGCACGGTGCGTCGGCCGGGGCGGGCGGGGGTGGTCAGCTGAGCCATCGGGCGCTCCGGCGCTGGAGGGGGAGGTACACGGCCATCACCAGGACGGCCACGACGATCATGTTGAGGCTGAGGGCGAGGGCGAGGTTGCCCTGGCCGACCAGCACGTTGCCGGAGAGCGCGTCCGCGATCGAGCGGCTGACCAGCGGGACGGTCGCGCCCACCATGGCGGCGGCCGTCGCGTAGGCGGCGAAGGCGCTGCCGAAGAGCAGCACGAAGCCGCCGAGCAGCGAGGGCGCCAGGATCGGCAGGGCGACGTGCAGCCAGTACTGGACGGAGGTGGCGCGGTTGTTCTGGGCCGCCTCGCGCCACTGGGTCCGCAGGCCGTCCAGCGCCGGGGTGATGGTGAGCACCATCAGCGGGACGAGGAAGTACAGGTAGACGATCGTCAGGCCGGTGAACGAGTACAGCGACCAGCCGTGGTCGGTGAGGTGCAGCAGCTTGGTGATCTCGCCGGCGTTGCCGAGGGTGGCGACGAACGCGAAGGCGAGCGGCAGGCCGCCGAAGTTGGCGAGCACGCCGGAGGCGGTGAGGACCGCCTGGCGCAGCCAGCCGTGCCGGGAGGTGACGACGGCCTGGGCGAGCGGCAGGCCGAGCACGGTGGCGAGCAGCGCGGTCAGCGCGGAGAGCTTGAGGCTGCTCAGCATCGCCGTCTGGTAGCCGCCCTGGACGGAGGCCGTCAGGTTGTCGAAGGTGAACTGCCCGGCCCCGCTCTCCGCGTCGCTGGAGGTGGTGAACGCGCCGATCACGATGGCGACGGTGGGAAGCCCGAAGCCGATCAGGAAGAACACCAGCAGCGGCACGGCGGCCAGCCAGGACGCGCCGCCGAGGCGGGCGAGCGGCCGGCGCCGCGGGGAGGGGGCGGTGGTGGGGGAAGCGGTCGTGGCGGTGGCGGACGCCCCCGCGCCGCCACCGGGGGAGGTGGCGGCGGGGGTGGTCGGCACCGGGGTGGGAGCCGTGGTCATGAGTGCCTTTTCTCAGCCCGAAGTGCGGTACGTGGCCGGGGTGTCAGCCCGAGACGGCCTTGGTCCAGTTCTCGGTGACGACCTTCTTGGCCGCGTTGATCTGGTCGACGGACGGGAAGGTGGTGAACGGCTTCTCGACGGTCGGCAGCTTGGCGGCCGCGGTGGTGTCCAGGGTGCCGTCCGTCTTCAGGGCCTCGAAGGTGGAGGGGGTGGCGTAGCCGCCGAGGAAGAGGTTCTGGCCCTCGGTGCTGAACAGGTACTCCTGCCACAGGCGGGCGGCAGCCGGGTGCGGGGCCCACTTGTTGACGGCCTGGTTGTAGAACTGGGCGTAGGAGCCGTCGGTCGGGATGGAGACCTTCCAGTCGACGCCCTTGTCCTTGAACTCGTCGGTGTAGCCGGCGTTCAGGTAGGACCAGTCGATCGAGATCGGGGTCTCGCCCTTCTCGACGGTGGCCGGGGTCGACTCGACCGGGTTGAAGTTGCCGGACTGCTTCAGCTTGGCGAAGAAGTCGATGCCGGGCTGGATGTTGTCCAGCGAGCCGCCGTTGGCGAGCGCGGCCGCGTAGACGCCGCCGAAGGCCGAACCGGACTTGGTCGGGTTGCCGTTGAGGGCGACCTGGCCCTTGTACTCCGGCTTGAGCAGGTCGGCGAAGGTCTTCGGGCAGTTGGCGATCTTCTTGGCGTCGCAGCCGATCGAGACGTAGCCGCCGTAGTCGTTGACGGCGGCGCCGTTCGCGTCCTTCATGGTGTCCGGCACCTTGTCGAAGGTGGCGACCTTGTAGGGGGCGAGGATGCCGTCCTTGACCGCCTGGAGGGCGAAGGCGCTGCCCAGGTCGACCACGTCGGGAGCGCGGTCCTGGCCCTTGCGGGAGTTGATCGCGTTGATCTCGTCCTGGCTGGAGCCGTCCGGGTTCTCCTCCTCGACCTCGATGCCGTACTTGGCCTTGAAGCTGTCGATGATCTTGCCGTAGTTCGCCCAGTCCCGGGGCAGCGTGATGACGTGCAGCTTGCCCTCCTTCTTGGCGGCGGCGACCAGGCCGTCCATGCCGCCGAAGTCGGCGACGGAGGTGGCCGTCTTGGCGTCCTTGGCACCGCCGTTGGCGGCGTCGCCGGACTTGGCGCTCGAACCGGCGGAGCCGCAGGCGGTGAGGGAGAGCGCAGCGGCGGTCAGTACGGCCGCGAAGGCGGCGGTGCGGGCGCGGTGCACGGTCACGGGGAAGTCTCCTGTTGAGGGGCGTACTGCGAGGGGCGTCCGCGGGGGGTTCCGCGGGTCTGCGTCGTACGAAGGGCGGCGGACCGGCCGGGTGGGCAATCGATCGACGTCGTCCGAGTTGACTAGCCAACTTCGCTGACAGCAGTAAGTACGCCGGAGCCCGGTGACGGGAAGGTGAACGGACGGCCCAGAACCGGGGTCGGCTGCGGGAACGGTCGAATCCGGCCATCGGAGCGTGAACCGTTCGGTGCGATGCTTCGAAGGCGCAGCGGGATAAGGTCGGGCTGTCCGCGCCGGTACGGCTGCGCAGGACACCGCCCCAGGAGGGACATTGACTGACGTGGCAACTGAGCCCCAGCGCCCCGAGGCCGCGGGGCGGCCGGCAGCCGGGAACCACTCGGCGGCCGGGGACGCCCCGGCCGAACGCCCCGGCGCGCTGTACCGGAAGGTGGCCGCCGACCTGCGCGAGGCGATCACCACCGGCGCCTACGGCGAGGCCGGCCGGCTGCCCGCCGAGGGCGCGCTCGCCGAACAGTACGGCGTCTCGCGCGGCACCGTCCGCCAGGCCCTCGCGGTGCTGCGCTCCGACGGGCTCGTCACCTCCCGCCGCGGCACCCGCCGGGTCGTCCTCGGCGGCGCCCGGGTGCAGAGCTTCTCCGAACTGCTCAGCTTCACCCACTGGGCGTACTCGATGGGCGAGGAGCCCGGCGGCATCCTCGACTCGCTGGTGCGCCGCCCGGCCGACGCCGCCGAGCGCGAACAGCTGCGCCTGGAGCCGGGCGCCGAGGTGTACGTCATCGTCCGGCTGCGGACGCTGTCCGGCACCCCGGTGATGGTCGAGCGCACCGTCTACCCGCCGCGGGTCGGCGAGATCGTCGCCGAGCTGCCGCCGGACGTCGTCTCGCACACCGAAGTGCTGCGCGAGCACGGCATCCTGTTCACCGACGCGGACCACACCATCGACGTCGTCCCGGCCAACGCCGAGGACGCCCGACTGCTCGGCTGCCGCCGGGGCGGTCCGCTGCTGCGCGAACGGCGCCGCACGACCGACCCGACGGGCACGCCGGTGGAGTGGTCCCAGGACCGCTACCTGCCCGGGACGGTGGCGTTCAGCGTGCACAACTCCCTGGCCACGTCGGCGCTTTCGCGGCACGCGCGGGAGCTCGACTGAGCTGATCCCGGGTGCCGCCCGGCCGTCCCCGGGTGCGGCCCGGGCATCGCCGGTGCGGGCCGGCTCAGTGCATGAGGGCGGCCAGCAGCGGGCGGTAGTGCGCGAAGCCGGGCGTCGCGGCGCCGGCCACCTTGGCCTGCTCGTCCCAGCGTCGCACCGCCACCGCGTCCCGCGCGCCCGGGAGTTCGGCGAAGGCGGCGGCCTGCCGCTCGTCCATCGGACCGCCCTGGACGCTCAGGGTGTACTCGGAGGCCGGGGAGAGCCGCTCGCGGTACCCGGGCTCGACCGCGCACAGGTAGCGCTTGGCGGCCACGTGCAGCCGGACCGGCTCGGTGACCTCGGGGCCGAACCAGCGGGCCAGCCAGTCGGCGCCGGAGTCGCTGTGCCGGTTGTCCTGACCCTCCATCAGGTCGCGTCCGTGCAGGGCTCCGTGGAAGTGGCCGACGTCGTGCAGCAGTGCGGCGGCGACCAGGTGGTCCGGGGCCCCGGCGGCCTCGGCCGCGGCGGCGGCCTGGAGCATGTGCTCGGCCATGGTGACCTCCTCGCCCAGGTACTCCCCGGCGCCCTCGCCGGCGAACAGCGCGGCGATCGCGTCCAGGGCCCCGGCGCGGCGGTGCAGCACGGCGAGGGTGCTGTTCAGCGAGTCGAGGTCGGCGTAGCAGCCCTGGAGGTGGCGGTGGCCGTCCTGCTGGAAGGCCGTCCGGGCGTGCATCAGGCGGGTGTTGTCGAAGACCAGGCAGTCGCCGGGGCCCAGCCGGAAGGTGAGCCGGAGCCCGGGGCGCAGGGTGATCTCCGCGAAGCGGCGGTAGGCGGCGTAGAAGGCGTCCAGCTCGGCCGGGGCGAGGCCGCGCAGGGTGCCGATCGAGCGGTTGTTGAACCGGACCTCGCGGATCCGGCCGCGCGGGTCCACCTCGATCAGCGGGCGGTCGGCGCGCAGCTCGGTGCGGCGGTCGCGGAAGACGAACGGGACGGGCGTGCGGGTGAGGACCTCGAACGCCTCCGGGGCCTCCTCTCGGAGGAGCGCCGCGGCCTTGAACCCGTCCACCAGGCCGGAGTCGCCGCCGGTCGCCGAGTTCTCCAGGCAGTGCAGCAGTTGGAGGGTCGGCACCGGGTCCCGGTAGGGGTTGTCGGTGTGCGGGGCGATGCCGACGCTGGTGAAGGCGAGGTTGTTCGGGTCCGGCTCGACCCGGACGTCGAACAGCTCCCCGTAGTTGGTGACCCGGACGTAGCCGAAGCTCTCCGCCACCCGCAGCACCTGCCGCTCGACGGCCGGCACCCCGCGCAGCACGGCGAAGCCGCTGTCCCGGACGGCGGCCAGCACCGCGGCCCGCTCGGCCGGGTCGGTCAGGTAGGCCTCCCAGGATGCCTCCGGGACGCCGGCGGCGAAGTCCGCCGCCGTCCAGAGCCGCTTGTTCCGCTCGGTGCGCCCGTCGCCGTCGTCCGCGCGGTCGAGCCACTCCAGCGGGTAGCGGGAGCGGTGCCCGTCCGACCAGAGCACCTCCAGGTGTCCGTCGGTCCGCTCGCTGCCGGCGATCGCGAGGCCCTCGGGCAGGTCGTCGATCTGGAACAGCTTCTGCCCGTTGCGCGGGTCCCGGCACTCGGCGCAGGGGCAGTTGTCGCGCAGCCAGTACGGCGGCAGCTCGGTCATCGGTCTCTCCCTCGGCGGCACTTCGGCTGTCGTGTCGGGTGAAGTTGTATAGCCAACTTCAGGTCCTGTTCCGGAGCCTGCCTGCCGTCGGTGAGTTCCACGTGCCCGGCAGGTGAACGTCGCGGGAACTGTGCCGGCGCCGGCGGCCGGACCCCGCGCGCACCGGTCCGGTCCGGCCGGAAGCCGCGGACGCCGCCCCGCCGACACCCGCCGAGGCCCCCCACCCGCGCGTTCCACGGGGCGGCCGGAGTGCCGCCCCGAGCCTCCCGGCCCCCGGCCCCGGCGGCCGCTGTTCGGGTGAGGGGCGCGGGGTGCGGGGCGTTTCGGGGCGGGCGGGAGGCGGGGCTGCGGCACTGTCGGGGGACTTCCTCCTGCTTCGAGAGGCGATCGGCCATGGCCCATTCCTCCTCCAATCCGCCCGGATCGGGGCACACCGGGCTGCGGCGCGAGGTCGGCGTCATCGGCCTGCTCTGGGCCTCGGTCGGGGCGATCATCGGCTCCGGCTGGCTGTTCGGCGCGCAGAAGGCGGCGGTGGCGGCCGGTCCGGCGGCACTGCTGTCCTGGGGCATCGGCGCGGTGGCGATCGTGCTGCTGGCGCTGGTGCACGCCGAACTCGGCGGGCTGTTCCCGGTGGCGGGCGGCACGGCGCGCTACCCGCACTACGCCTTCGGCGGGTTCGCCGGGATGTCCTTCGGCTGGTTCACCTGGCTGCAGGCCGCGACCATCGCGCCGATCGAGGTGCAGGCGATGATCAACTACGCCCAGCACTGGAGCTGGGCGGACGGCCTGCTGAACCGGAACCTGACGCTGACCGGCTGGGGGTTCGTCGTCGCGGCCGTCCTGCTCGGAGTCTTCGTCGCGGTCAACTTCCTCGGCGTGCGGCTGCTCGCCCACACCAACAGCGCGGCCACCGTGTGGAAGGTCGCCATCCCCGTGCTGACCATCTTCGCGCTCGGCATCTCCGAGTTCCACGGATCCAACTTCGACGTGCACGGCTTCGCGCCCGACGGTGCCAAGGGCGTGCTCGCCGCGATCAGCAGCAGCGGGGTGATCTTCGCGCTGCTCGGCTTCGAACAGGCCATCCAGTGGGCAGGGGAGAGCCGCAACCCGCGCCGGGACATCCCGCGCGCGGTGCTCGGCTCGGTGGTCATCGGCACCGTCGTCTACGTGATGCTCCAGGTGGTGTTCATCGGCGCGCTGCCGCCGGAGACCTTCGCCCAGGGCTGGAGCACGCTCGACTACCCCGGGATCAGCGGACCGTTCGCGGGCCTGGCGACCCTGATCGGCCTGGGCTGGCTGGCCACCGTGCTGTTCATCGACGCGGTCATCTCCCCGGCCGGCACCGGGCTGGTCTACATCACCTCCAGCTCCCGGGTCACCTACGGCCTGAGCCGCAACGGCTACGCGCCGCAGGCGCTGCAGTCCACCGACAAGCGCGCGGTGCCCTGGCTCGGCCTGCTGATCGCCTGGGTGGCCGGGGTGCTCTGCTTCCTGCCCTTCCCGAGCTGGCAGCGGCTGGTCGGCTTCATCACCTCGGCGGTGGTGCTGATGTACGCGGGCGCCCCGCTGGCCTTCGGCGTGCTGCGCAAGCGGCTGCCGCGGATGGAGCGCTCGTACCACCTGCCCGCCGGCGCGGTGGTCTCGCCGCTGGCCTTCGTGGTGGCGAGCCTGGTCATCTACTGGTCCGGCTGGGACACCCTGTGGCGGCTGGGCCTGGCGATCGTGATCGGCTACCTGCTGCTCGGCGGGTACTCCTGGTACGCGCGCTCGAAGGGGCTGCCCAACGCGCCCCGGATGGACTTCCGGGCCGGGCAGTGGCTGCCGGTCTACCTGGTCGGCATGGGCCTGATCTCCTGGCAGGGCACCTTCGGCGTGGGCGCGCGGGGGAACCTGCCGCTGTGGTGGGACATCGCCGTCGTGGTGGCGTTCTCACTGGTCGTCTACTACTGGGCGCTGGCGATCGCGCTGCCGGCGGAGGAGATCGAGCGGAACATCCGCGGTGTGGAGGTGGTGGACACCAACGGGCACTGAGCGGCCGTCCCGGCCCTTACCCGTACGGCCGCGGCCCCCGGAGGACGTCCTCCGG